>JACSDG010000198.1 GCA_015660855.1 Magnetococcales bacterium | reverse complement strand
AATTCCCCGGATTGACACCTTTCAGTCAATTTGAATATTGGAACCTCTCGGACACACCCCCCGGACCCCCACAATAGTTTCAACCTAAAAAAAAAGAGGGGGGGACTGAATGGTTACAAAAAGTTTTTGTTGGTCTATAGACTTTTTTCATAGCGAACGCAACATAGGTGGAAAAAATTATCCCGGTTTGATCGCCACGACCAGGAAACCATCGGAAAGATGGAAGGTGTTGAAGAGGGCGGCGACGCGGCAAAAAGGCCATACGGTGATCGGGTTGACAAACAGACCCAGCCAGGATGGCAAGCCCGCGATCAGGTTAATTCCGCTCTCACGGGTGAGTTGCGCCGGATCCCCCTGCTCCAAAACGTGACGATTCATCAGGGCGTGCAACCAACTCGGAATGCGCAGCAAGTTGACGAAGGGAAAGCCATAACCGATGATCTGGATATCGGAAAACCCCGCCTGGGACAGAAGATGGGTTAAACCCTCTTTTTCGTAGCGACGGAGATGACCGGCGACACGATCCCCCAGCGACCAATAACGCATACCTGCGGGGACAGAAAGAATAAGTTGTCCACCGGGCCTTAAAAGTTCATGCAATCGTTGCGCGAAACTCAGATCATCCGATACGTGCTCCATGACCTCACAAGAGATGACACAGTCAAAAAGTTCTGAGGTGGCAAACGATTCCAGGCTGGTCAATTGCAAATCGAGTCTTTCGCGAATGTTCTCCGGCAATGATAACCATAATTGTTTGGCCTGGGGTGCGGGTTCCAACAAAACTCCAGAAGAAAAAAAACCGACCAGATCTCGCGCCAGGCGCAGGGCCCCCGCACCCACTTCAAGGAAACGGCGACCGCTTCGGACGCGACGCAAAATTTCATGGCGCCGAAACAAAAAACGGGGAGGATAATAACGTGCCATAGAACCTGCCACTTTGTGGAAAAGAAAGTCCACTTGGAGGATAAGAGCCAGCCAACCTGTTTATAAACCTGCGGACAAAAACCAAAACCTTGGAGGATCCCCCCCCGGCGAAGGTTTGGCGAATAAACGTTGGGCAATAAGCGTACCTCCGATGGCGAGTGCGTATCAATAAAATTATGTTCTCGTTTTTCGATACTATATTTGATACCATATCTCCCGTGAACACATCCGCCAAACTCCTTGAGGCCATGACCCACCATCCTTTGGATTGACGGATTGATCAGTTACAGACGGTTGCGCGGCAACACGGCATTTCCTGGAGACACAACGGAGGCAGTCATTACGCCTTTGTTCGCACTGACGGGCAAATGCTGCTGGTCCCTGCTCACAGGCCCATCCAGCCTGTTTACATCAAGAAGTTTGTTAAATTCGTGAAAGGGGCATAAGCCATGCACAAACTTGAAGATTACCCGTTTGAGATCAGACCGATGACTCCGGATGAAGGGATCGGATATCTGATCAATTTCCCTGACTTCAACGAATGCTTTTCCGATGGGGAAACCGTCGCGGATGCTATTGAGAATGGCATGGACGCTTTGAAGACGGCCATCTTTGCATTGGAGGAACTTGGTTTCCCGGTGCCTGCTCCGATGTCTGGCGGCCTTTCCGGGAAGTTCGTGACCAGGGTGCCAAAAACTCTGCATGCCAAGCTCACTATCAGGGCACGACGCGAAGGTGTGAGCCTCAATGCGTTGGTGACGACCTTGCTGGCCGAAGGAATTGGGATGCGAAGCACAGACGTTCACGCCTGACCTCCTTTTTTGCAAGAAGCCTCTGCGGCACCCACAAACATGAATACCCCATAGGCATGTCACGGATCATTCATCATCTGGTCCATGAAGCGCATGGGCGAGGTAAAAGAACCGATGCCATGGTTCATGTCCCGCGACATGGTACCCATGCTGCGGTTCATCTGGTGGACGTTGCCGGTCATGAAACCCACATTGCCGGACAGACGCTGAATGTCACCGGTCATGGAACGAACATTGCCACGTATTCCATTGATTTCAGAAACCATGTTGGTTTGAATGCTGCGGATGGAATCGTTCATGGTCAGCATGTTGTCATCCATGCCGACAATGCTGGCATTCATATCGACGATGGAAGCATCGATATCCTTGATGGCAAAGTTCATTTCTTTCATATAACCCGCCATGGAAGCCACATTGCGATCCATGTCTATCACGCTGTTGCTCATGGCCGAAACCGCCTGAGTCATGGTGTCCATGAGCATCACCATCCGCAAAAACAACCCCCCCATGGTCAAGGCCGCCAAAAGGCCTGCGAAAACCAAAACACGGGCACGCAAAACCGACCCTTCCCGGGGTTGGACAGGCACAAAACTCTCTCTGTCGGTGTGCATGGCCACGCCATCCATCGCCAGTTAAAAAAATGGACCCGAACCGGATCACCCCCCCCTTGGAGACCCATGGGCAACTAGAGGCAAAAAACGGCAAAAAAACGGTCAGGATTGGGTCAGAATGGCCTCAGCTCGATGGATAATTTCCCAGTAAAACCAGTAATAATAGCCCACCCCCACGGGGTCCGGGATCTGAATGTTCACCCCGGCGTCATTGACCCATATTTCGCTGGTACTGGTCCTAAACCATGTGGGTCGCAGGCCAAAACGCTCCTTGAGGACATCGTGAAGCTCAATTTGGGAATAATCGCGGTTGACAGCCATGGGAATCAAGACTCCAGTACGGTAAAGGCCCACATGAACCGATCCAGGGTCTGGGGCTGTTTTTTGGCCATTTCATCGCCGGGGATGACACTCCCCACCCGGACTTTCAGTCCATGGTTCAACTCAAAAAGCAGCTCGACGGATCCAGGAACATCGTGCAAAAGCTTTTCAACATTTTCACCCGCCAGGTAAAGACTTGGCATGTCCTTGCTGGATATGGTGAAACAATTGTCCTGCCTTTCCTCAATATCAATGCGAACAATTCCAATTTTTTCCATTTTTTTCATTGACCCACACCCACGATAACACGCCTGTGATTGGTGCAAAACCGTTTCGTCTCGCGGCTACAAAAGGCAACCGCCGCAGACCACCATCCCCACCAGCCCGCAGTATGGAGAGGATTCATCCCTTTTTCAACCCACCGGATCAATGTTTTCCTTCACCGACAAAGATCACCTCCACATCGCCCCATACCGGCCGGATGGTCGCCATGATTTCCGTCAGTGCCCGTTGACAATCGCCATGCTCACCGTATTCCAACAGGGCATACTCGGTCTGCATCCCTGAAAGCGGCCACTCCCCAACATCATCCAAATAAGACTTGGCCAGGACAAAAGCCCAGTAGGGCACATCTTCCATACGCTCCAGATAGGCCGAGCAGGGTTCACTCCCCTCCTGCCTAGTGACAACCACACAGCTGGCTTGTGGTGAGGCCACATAGGATGCCAACCATTCGGGGGGACGACCACGGGCAATCGCCAACCATTGGCTCCTTTTATCTTCCAGAGAAACCGCCTCCGGGGACATGATTTCAAGTTCCAGCATATCTAAGGACTCCCGACACATGTTTTAGTGGTTCCATTGCACCCAGGGATAGGCACCAGCTACCATGACCCAAGGTGATCGAAAATAGTGACCTACCCTCCCGACCTGCCATCTTTCACCGCAAGGACAGTGACATGGAACTGCAACCTTCCCCATTTAGAAAAGAATTTACACGCAATGATGCCGCCATATGTCTCAACCATGCCGGCATTTCTCCCATTCCCCAAAGGACCGCCAGGGTCATCACCCATCTGGCCGACCTCATGACCCGGCAGCAGCTATTTCGCTATTCTCAACTGGAAAACACCCTGGAGCAAGCGAGAATCCCCTGTTCCCGGCTGCTCGGCTGCCACCCCCATGAAGTGGCCTTCACCCGCAACACCTCGGAAGCCCTCTCCATGGTTGCCCTTGGACTCGACTGGCAGGCCGGTGATGAAATCGTCACCACCGACCAGGAATTTCCCTCCAACCTAGTGGTATGGCTGGACCTTGCCCGGCGAAAAGGGATCAAGGTGCATCAGGTTGCCTCCCAACCCGATCACAGGGTTGCGGAAGACGCATTGTTGGCCCACTGCAACCAGCGCACCCGAATCCTTACGGTCAGTTCGGTTCAATTCGGGACCGGTGCCACAGTCGATCTGGAAAAAATCGGCTCGGCCTTGAAAAATACCCGCACCCTATTTGTCGTCGATGCGGTACAAAGTCTGGGAGCACGACCACTGGATGTCCATGCCATGGGGATCGATGCCTTGGCCGCCGGTGGACACAAATGGATGCTCGCGCCTGAAGGATGCGGCCTGTTTTATTTGTCCGAAAAGGGGCTTGCGAGCGTCGAACCCAGAATCATGGGCTGGCACTCGGTCAGCAATGCCGGCGACTACGCCAACCCATGTATCACCCCCAGAAGCGGCATCCGCCGCTTTGAGGCAGGTACCCACAACGTCATCGGCGCCGCCGCCCTCGCCGAAAGCATCACCATGCTCCTGGAAGCCGGCCTGCCTGAAGTTTGGAACCGCATCCGCCATTTGACCGGAATGTTGATCCACAACCTGCAAAAAAGGGGCTGCCAGATTCTTTCGCCCCTGGATTCCGATCAGGGCTGCCCCTCCGGGATCCTCGTTTTTTCCCACCCGCAAATCGACCCCACGACCCTGCATCGCCATCTGCTCTCCCACCGCATCGAGCAGGTCCCACGCGCCGGCGGTCTGCGCTTCGCGCCCCATTTTTATCAGGATGAAACCGATGTCCTCCAGGTCATGTGGGCCATGGATCGGCCTGTGGGTAAACATGATGCCCTGCGGGCATAAAGTCAAAATCAAAACCTTGGGGGCTTCGCCCCCAAACCCCCATAGGCATGAAGCTTTTTGTTTAAATTCAAAAACA
>JACSDG010000197.1 GCA_015660855.1 Magnetococcales bacterium | reverse complement strand
ATCAGGCTACCGGACGAACGGACAATTCCCCGGATTGACACCTTTCAGTCAATTTGAATATTGGAACCTCTCGGACACACCCCCCGGACCCCCGCAAAATTTTTTTCAGTATAATCAAACCCCCGCGATGGACAATCCCCCCTCACCCCTGACCTTCCTGAGCTTCACGAGCCTTGGCTTGGTGATACAGTGCCGCAAAATTGATGGGATCCAGGACCATGGGTTTAAATCCACCCTCGGTCACCAAGTCAGACACCACCCGACGAACATAGGGAAAAATAATGTGGGGACACTCAATCCCCAACGTCGGAGACAAATGCTCCGGCGGCAGATTGCGTATCCTGAACAACCCAGCATACGTCACATCCACCAAAAATAAAACATCCTCCCCCTCCTTGACCCGCGCATTCACCTGCAATGTCACCTCGTAACGATCCTCCCCCTTCTGCGACACCGCAGTGCCCAAATTAAAATCTACCGTCGGATCGCTCTGCCGGGAATACACCTCCGGAGCATTGGGATTCTCGAAGGAAATATCCTTGATGTAGAGACGCTCCACATTAAAAATGGGCTGGTTGGAAGGGGGGATGTTCGGTTGCTGTTCATTCATGGTCACACATTCCTGTCTGGAAGGACATGATGCCCTTCGGGCAAAAAAACAAATTCAAAACCCTGGGGCTGCGCCCCTAGACCCCCCTTGGGGGGCAGTAAAATCTAAATCAAAGTCAAAATCAAAAGAAAAACCTTGGAGGCTCTGCCTCCAAACCTCCGCCGGGGGGGATGATCCCCCCCTTAACCCCCGCAATAATTTCAACCTGAAAAAACCTCATCCCCCCACCTCCGCGACCGCCAGAGGCACGGACTCACCCCCAACCGCCGGTTTTTTACGCCGCCGCTTCCGCCGTTTTTTCACCGCTGCTTCGCCAACCACCACCGCCTGGCTATCGACAACCGGCTTCCCGACAGCCGGAACCTCCACCCCCACAGAAAACCGCGAACGCCGCCCGGAATCCCGCGCCGGTCGCGAACCACTTTTTGGCCGTACCCCTCGCCGACCCCGATCCACAACCCGCGCATCCTCCTCCTCATCCTTGGCTTCGATGGAAGGTCTCTGCAACGGCACATACAATTCTGGATCATCAAACTGGATCGAAATCCTCGCACCAACACACGCCTCAATAGCCTCCAGATGATACGCCCCATCCTCATCCACCAACGAAATCGCATCCCCCCTGGCCCCGGCCCGGGCAGTGCGTCCAATACGATGAATGTAATCCTCTGCATTTTCAGGCAGATCAAAGTTAACGACGTGAGTTACCCCATCAATATGCAATCCCCGCCCCGCCACATCGGTGGCAATCAATACCGGAATCAAACCATCCCCAAAGCGTTGCAATACCTTCAAACGAATCGACTGCGGCACATCTCCGGAGAGATAACCCGCCTGAATATCATTGGCCCGCAACCATTTTTTTAATTTTTCCCCCATCCGCTTGGTGTTGACAAAAATCATGATCCGCCCCGCGCTGCCCTCCTGATTTTCCTGCAAATCGCGCTTGAGCAAACCCACCAACAAACTGATCTTGCGCCGCCCCTCCACATGGTATAACGCCTGAATCACCTGCTCCACCGTCCGAACATCCTGCTCCGTCGTCAACATTTCGGGGCTGTTCATGAACTCATACGAAAGTTCCTGCGCCCGATACGACAACGTGGCAGAAAACAACATGGACAAACGCTGCTCATAGGAAGGCAGTCGCCGGAGCAAAAACCTTAAATCGGCAATGAACCCCATGTCGAACATACGATCGGCCTCGTCAATCACCAAGACCTCGACACGATCCACGCGATAGGTTTTCTGCTTGTAATAGTCAATCAACCGTCCCGGGGTGCCAATCAAAACATCGACGCCACCATCAAGCAAAAGTTGCTTTTGCTTGTCATAGTCCACACCACCATACACAGCAACAATGTTAAAATTGGTAAATTTGCCGATCAATCGGGCATCCCGCTCAATCTGCACCACCAACTCCCGCGTCGGAGCCACAATCAATGCCCGGGGACGACTCAAAGGTTGATGCAGCCCCCCCCCGGACGCCGCAGTTGCCCCCTCCGGAGAAGGCGAAGTTTTTAGAAAACGACTGAATATGGCAATCAAAAAGGCAGCCGTTTTGCCGGTGCCAGTCTGTGCCTGCCCCGCGACATCCTTGCCACTCAATGTCAAAGGGAGTGTCAGAGACTGGATCGGTGTACATTCCACAAATCCAGCTCCCCGAATCCCCTGCAAGATTTCTTCAGGGATGGGTAGTTGGGAAAATTCCATTGGGGGTTTCTTTATGGTTGCCGGGTCCAAATACGCCCTGACCTGAAAGCATCAGGGCGTACTTTCCTAAAACCGGGTGGTTCCCGCCACGGTGCAGCCCGGACAGGATGGACAGATGCGGTTTGCCCAAAACCACCATGGAAAAAATCTCAGACCGGGCCAATCACCCTGCTCTTGTCCAAAAACCCGACCCCATCGCAGCCTGAAAGCTTCCGTGGCCACAACCACAGAGGGCATCCCCCGGACAACGCAATGCAACCATTGTCCGAACATCGTCCTTGCACTCAAACCGTCGGTGCCGCTGCCATCACCATGGCCTTGACCTTGGCATTGAGACGGCTGATCCTCCTGGAGGCTTGGTTGCGATGAATCACCCCCTTGCGCGCCGTCACCGTGATGACAGACACCGCTTCCTTCATGGCGGCCTGGGCAGTCTCAACGTTGCCACTCTTGACCGCTTCCAGCACTCTCTTGCTGTAGGTGCGAAAACGTGACTTGACCTCCCGGTTACGCTGAGTCAGCTTCACCGTCTGGCGATTGCGTTTCATGGCGGATTTGATATTGGCCACTGAAGATAGACTCCTTTTGCTGTATTCTTGACGAAATGATCATTCCTGATCCCCGGATCATAACTTGAGACCAAAGGCAGGGTCAGCCCGATATACGGTCCAGAACTTGCTCTGAAACCGAATGCAGGTACATAAACGATCCAGTTTGGCAAATTTACCCGGTCAACGTCAAAGGATTTTTTCCATCGTGTCGCTTTTACCCCCCCAACAAACCGCTTCAGTCCCGGATGCCACCTCCATGAAACGGCTGTTGCGTTCTGCGGGTGTCGTCAGCTTTTTTACTCTTCTCTCCCGCATCTTAGGCTTTGCTCGCGATGTCGTCATTGCGCGCGGGTTCGGTGCCGGCATGGGGGCCGACGCCTTTATCGTCGCCTTGAAACTTCCCAACTTTCTCCGCCGCCTGTTCGCCGAAGGGGCCTTCAGCACCGCATTCGTCCCAGTTTTTTCGGACTATCTCAATCGCGGCAATCGTGAAGAAACCCACGATGCTGTCAAAGCGGTTTTTTCCTCCCTCCTCCTGATCCTGACCCTTCTCGTCATTCTCTGCCAGTTGTTCATGCCGTGGCTCATGCTTATTCTGGCCCCGGGTTTTAGCGACAATCCGGAAAAACTGCAACTCACCATCGACCTGACCCGAATTACCTTTCCCTACATTTTGTTCATCGCCCTTGTGTCTCTCGCCGGAGGCATTCTCAACAGCTTCAACCGCTTTGCCATCCCCTCCGCAACCCCCATGCTGCTTAATATTTCTTTAATTATTTGCGCTATTTTCATCGCCCCCCACCTTCAGGAACCCACCACCGGTCTGGCCATAGGGGTCTTCATCGGCGGTCTGGCGCAGCTGGCCATGCAATGGCCGGCCCTCAAAAGCATCGGCATGGGATTTTCCTGGCGTTGGGATCCCCATCACCCCGCCATCAAGCGCATCCTTAAGCTCATGGGGCCTTCCGTCCTTGGCGTCTCCGTGGCCCAGATCAATCTGTTGTTTGACCTTTTCCTCGCCTCCTGGCTCCCCGAAGGCTCCATCTCCTACCTTTATTATGCCGACCGCCTAGTCGAATTTCCCTTGGGCCTCGTTGGCATCGCCATGGCCACCGCCATACTTCCGGCCCTCTCCGCCCGTGCCGCCGCCGGCGATCTCGACGGCCTGCACCGTCAACTGGACACAGGTTTGCGTTTCACCCTCCTGCTCAACATACCCGCGACAGCCGCCCTTATCCTCCTGCGTGAACCTCTCCTGGCCATGCTCTTTGAACGGGGGGCCTTCACCCCCGACACCACCCGCCTTGCCGGACAGGCCCTCCTGGCCTACGGCATTGGCCTGACTTTCTATTCTCTCATCAAGGTCACCGCTCCCGCCTTCTACGCCTTGAAGGACACCCGCACCCCGGTTCGTATCGCCATCGTAGCCATGCTCTCCAACGTTGTCCTCAACCTGATCCTCATGATTCCCTTCAAACATGCAGGTCTTGCCCTGGCCACCACCCTTTCCGCCCTCATCAATGCCAGTTTGCTGCTCTACAAACTCCATAAAAAAACCGGTTTTACCCCACGCCCGGGCTTCTGGAACATGTTTTTTAAAACCTTTTTTGCCACACTCGCCATGGCCGCCTTTTTGATCGCCGTGCTTCCCTACCTGGAAAACCCAACCTCCTCCATGACCCTGCGTGCACTGTTGCTAACCGCAACCATCGTCGCCGCTTCCGTCCTTTACTTTACCACCGCATGGCTTTTAGGTATCCATGAAGTCAAACTCGTCATGAAAATGATCGCCCGCAAAAAAACATAGAATTAAACCCAAAAATCAAAACCCTGGGGCTGCGCCCCTAGACCCCCCTTGGGGCAAAGAAACTTTTTGTTTAGATTCAAAAGCAAAACCTTGGGGGCTTTGCCCCCAAACCCCCACCGGGGGGGGTGATCCGTAGAGTAGAGCACAGGCGCGGTGTCTTTCAACCCGTTTCCAGCACCCCCTCATCGAACCGTGCATACGGTTTTCCCGTACACGGCTCTCCGA
>JACSDG010000038.1 GCA_015660855.1 Magnetococcales bacterium | reverse complement strand
ATACCATTATACACAAGTTTGGCAAAAATTATTGCGGGGGTCCGGGGGGGATCATCCCCCCCGGCGGGGTTTGGGGCAGCGCCCCAAGGTTTTGTCTTTGAATTTAAACAAAAAGCTTCATCGCCTGAGGGGGTTTGGGGGCGAAGCCCCCAAGGTTTTGATTTCTGCCCGGAGGGCATGATGTTCCGATAAATTGTCATTTCTGACTTCTAAAAAAGTATCGTAAATTCAATCTGTTGCAAACTTGCGTGTAACGGTATGGGTTAAGGGGGGGATCATCCTCCCCGGCGGAGGTTTGGATGCGGCAGCCCACCAAGGTTTTGGTTTTTGCCCGAAGGGCATCATGTTCACGCTTCGGAAAAATAAAAAAATAAGAACCTATCTACCTATTAAACGCCTTTTCTTATGAATTTTTTTCTCTGGAGAACTGGGCATGGTATCCATGTTGTTCGTTGCTGCTTTGATCACCGGATTGGCGGCTGGGGTGATTGCGGGTCTTTTTGGTGTGGGGGGGGGGATCATTATCGTACCCGCCCTTTTGTTTTTGTTTGTTCAGAATGCCATTAATTCTGAAGTGATCATGCATATGGCGGTAGGGACTTCCCTGGCTACGATTATTGTGACCAATATTTCTGCGACTTTCAATCATCATCGTCGCGCTGCCGTGGATTGGAAACATGTTGTCACTTTTACCCCTGGTATCCTTTTAGGTGCTTGGTTGGGGTCACAACTTGCCGCCACCATGAATGGGAGTGTGTTGCGATTGTTGTTCGGTTGTTTTGAAATCGTGGTGGGTCTGCAAATGTTGCGCGGAAAAAAGGGGGATGGGTCCGGGACGGTGTTGATTTCGGCCATGTTTAATCCTTTCCTTGGGTTGGTGATTGGTTCCATCTCCAGTTTGTTTGGAATTGGTGGGGGTACCCTGGCGGTGCCGGTATTGAATTTATTGCGGGGTCTGCCCATGATCAAATCGGTGGGATCCGCCTCGGCTATGGGTTTCTTCCTGGCTTGTTCCGGGGCACTGGGCTATGTCCAGACCGGCTGGGGTTTGCCCAATCTACCGCCGGGGGCCTTCGGTTATGTCCTTCCCGAAGCTTTTCTGGGAATTGTTTGCGGCACCCTCCTTACAACGCCTCTTGGAGTTCGCTTGGCCCATTCTCTGCCCCAAAAACATTTGAAAAAAGGGTTTGGCTTGTTTTTGATTTTGGTGGGGATCAAGCTGATCTTGAAGTAGTCTGTTTTTAATGTATCGTAAACTGAGGATTTTACCCGATGCCGCACACTAACCTTTGGACGGTTGATCATGTTGCTGCTCGATTTTGCATGTGATTGCAACGGAGCCTATTCAAGTGTACTGACGATTTCTTTAATTCGGGCGAAACAGAGACAGCATCACCGCTTTGGATTGTTCCAATCGTCATAACGACCTTTGACGATGGGTTCCACAAGATGACCCCTGGGAATGGCAAAGTCGTGCGCCGCATAGACATGTCCATCACTGCGAACAATTTTTGCAGAAACGTAAACAAAATCATTGACTTGGGAATAGGTACCTACCAACAAAGCCTGAGCATCCCGTTCGCGACTGATTTTTTGCAATTCCCGGGAAAGGGCAAATTCACCAGCCCCCGACTGGATATAAAGTTGTTCCCGCAATTTTAATTCAATGAGGGAAAACCCTTTCTGGGTCAGGCGTGAAGCCATTTGTTCCGCCACCAACCGACCAAAGGTGGATGTTTTTTCCAGACGGTCCAATTCCACAAAACTGGCTACCAGAAGCGGCCTGTCCATCCGCAAAGGATTTAATTGCTGGTCAATCCCCCGCCCCAAATTAAACACCAACTGATCTGCCGCCGGATAGGTGAACTCAATGAGGGAAGGCCGATAACTTTCGATGGCACAACCAGCCAAAAGCCACGACATCCATCCGCAAACGACAAAAGCATTCCACGCTTGCCGCAACCTGGTTTTCATTGATTGACCAAAACCCATTTTTTCGTCTCCCCATGATGAATGGATTCATCCGGTCGAAGTCGCGCCATGCCAGCCTCAGAGTGGAAACCCGATGGTGAATTCAACGGGCGACTTGTTTTTTTCCCCACCTCTCGATACCCCCCATCCGCATCGCCATCCATCTTCCAGGTTTTGGATTGAACCGGTGAAATGGAAAATTTTTTAGTCGGGTCACCGAACAACCCAACAACCTGATCAAGCCGTTGTTGCCAGTCCAGGTCGGCAGGCGGTTTTTGAATATCACCGTGCAACCGTCGTCCATGGACATATTCGGCCAGGGCATAAACCGTGTCGCCTTTGACCACGTCGGGTGCGGGAAATTGTTCCACCCCCACCGAATTGAGGATCATTCCATAGGCATTTTGCACCATGGCATAGGATCGATCACGCTGAATCGCCGCCACCAACAGTTCCACCTGCCTGCGTTCCAAAGCCAGAGAAGCCCCGCCATGAACCGATTTGACAGCGGTTTCCCGCAACATTTGCCGCTTTTTCAACGCATACAAATCATTAGCCAGGGCAAAATCATGTTTGGCCTGCTGAAAATCCTGAAGTGCCAGATTAACCTGGGTCAATACCGTCATGGCCATGGCCAGCCGACGAGCCACCGCCAACTGTTGCTGAACCTGGGCCGTTTGAATCCGCGCTGGAGCGGCAAAAAGATCGTTCAAACTGTAACTGAGCCTATAGGCAACCTCCCCCCAAGCGGAATGTTCCAGGTAACGATTGCTGTCGTACTGATGACCGATGGTGGTTTCAAAGCCTGGCAAAATTTTCAGCAAAGCCACACGGGTTTCCAAGGCACCGATACGCTCACGATAATCTTCTTCCCGCAACTCAGAGCGGCTGACCATGGCCAATTCTTCCAATTGCCCGACGGGAAACCGCACCTCCGGAATCTCAAGGTGATCCCGACCACTCACATCCAGGATAAAATGGCTGCCAGGTCGAAGATGGATAAGGGCGGCCAGACGGGTCTTGGCTTGCACCAACTCTTTTTGCAGTTCCACCAAAAGTTGCATCTGCCGCAGCACATCCTCCTGGTAACTCATGGCCAGGTCGGAAGGCTGCAACCGTTCCTGCTCCAATTTTCTGGATTTTTCCAGTGCCCCGCGCGCCGATTGCAGGCTCGACTCCACCTCCGGCAACATGGCCTCGGCACTCACCGCTTTCCAATAGGCCAATCGAACATCGCGAAGAATATCCAGCGTTACCTTGCGGTGTCGTTCTTCGGCGATCAACAAATCATCGGCCTGTTGCCGGGAACGCACATAACTGACCCCAAAATCCAACAGGTTCCAGACCACAGTGGCATCACCCGTGGTATAAACCTTTTCCAACGAAGTGGTAAATTCGCCGGTGGAAATACCGCTGCCAACCGTCTCGCTGGTGCTGCCCGCCCCTTTGGTACGTTGATTGCGGGTCACGGAACCGGTCAAACCGGGCAACAATTGTTGCAAAGCCACGTTCAATTGGCCGTGAGCCAAAGCCTCCTCCACCATTTTAACCCGTCGTTCCAAATTATGGTTCAGGGCCATTTCCATGGCCATCGCCAACGTCAAGGGTCTCAGGTTATCGGGCTTGATAGCGTGCAATTGTTCAAAATCCTCCACCACCCTGTCGCCAATCTCGAAAGGTTCCAAAGGGATGGGTTGCACCGAACATCCATGGGTCAATGTCAGCATCAAACCCAACACCGCACCGGGTGCCGTTCGAAGGATAAGTTGCCTGCCGCTCTGGATTGAAGTCACACTTGGCTCCCGGAAAAAAGTTTAAACCTCACGCATCCACTGGACGAGACGAGTCGAAGCCAAAGCCCAATCCATGTGCCGCAAAGAGTGTTCCGCAATCTGCCGGGAAAACCCCTGCCGACCGGAAACACCCGGAATTTTTCCATTTTCCTCCGTGGAATCGAAGGCTCCAGGAGAAACCCGATCCCCCTCCTGCCCAAGCGACCGGGATTCCGGAACCTGAAGATCTCTCTGGCCATCCAGGTCAGGCCCCGGTTCAACCTTTTGTGCTGGAAGTGTAGACTCTGGCCCATGGTTTCGATTTTCATCGGAAATCCCGGATTCCCCGATCGTTGGTGTTTCTCCGACCTCCTTTGGACCCGGCACCACTGATTTCCCCGGAAAACCACCCACCCCCCAAAATAATTTTTCCTTTTCCGTCTGCACCGTGGGCAAAAGCGATGTATCGGTTTGATCTGCCAACAACACCCTGGAATCAACCGACTGATGGGTTGCTGAAAAAACCGCAGGACGGGCCATTTTTTCGCCTCCACCTGGTTTATCACCACCCACTCGCACCCTTTCATGACCCGATCGAACCGATGGCGGCTGTACGATTTCAATCGAAACCGTCACCGGAATGGATGCCGTCGAAAAACCATCACTCAAAAAATAATTCCATTCCGTAGTCCCGGCATGGTCCGGGGCAAAATATATGATTTTACTTTGCTCCTTATCCCAATGGATACGGCCAAGATCAGGTTGACTTGTACCCTGAACCGTCAAGGGATCCCCATCGCCATCCCCATCGTTGGTCAGCACCGGGAGAGTCAGTGACTGGCCTGTCAAGACACGAAACCGGTCGGACACCCCCACCGGATCCTTGTTGGGAGTCCATGTGGCCATGATGATTTTTTCACCCAGGGCATTGTAAAAATTCAACATCTCTGGATGAACCCCACGGTCGCCGTGTTGGCCCCACGCACCGTCCCAGGCCCGAAATTGCAGGGAAACCGACCCCGCGAATCCGGCTGTCCCTGGGACAAAACGGATACGGGTCCAATCGTCGGCTTGTAAAAGTGTCATTGAAAGAGAAGAAAGATTCGCCAACGTCACCGCATCGCTAAAATCCCCCCGCGATGAATATTGCCATGCACCATGGGTACTGTCGGCTGCGGTCAACGCCACACCCCGAACCGGTCCCGAACCGGAAAAATGATTTCCCAAAAGGGCGTTTATCGTGGTGCCTGAATTGTCCTGGGGGATGAAACGAAAATCATAACTGCCATGGTCATCCAACGAAGGCTCCGGTTTCCCCGTTTTTACCTTCCATTGAACCGAGACCGATTTTTCACTGAAAGCAGTGGCACCACCTTTGAAGTTCATACCCATTCCCGCCTGGGCATTTTTACCCACGGTCCCATCCCAGGCATGAAAGGTTACATACGCACCGTCACAGGGTATCGACTCGGGGATAAACCGGATTCGAGTTTGACCATCTTCTTTGAGCAAAATGGCCGATGTCTCCGAAAGTTGGGATAAATCAGACCAGTTGACACCCTTGTCGGTGGAAAACTGCCAGCTCCCCTCCCCGGAAACACCGGTCACCGCCACACCCTGGTCGGTTATGGGATTGACATCCTTGAAGCCCTGGCCCAAAAGATCGGCAATCCCCAAGCCCTTCCTGGCATCCGGTTCGGCGATAATCCGTTGCAGATTCATGGAAGTTGGATCCAGATCCGGGGCAATATTAACATTGGCCAAAAACAATTGCTGCACCGTTGTCACCGCCGAAATCCCATCCACCAGATTGCCCGCCGTAGAAACATGGGAAACCCAACGGCCATCACCATTGATGCCAGGAGACAATACCACCGGACCATTCGACTCAATCCCTTTCTCATGCTGAGAAATTCGCACCGTCTGGCCGGTATCAATGCTGCGATGGAAAAGATCGGCCAAATGATTGCCATCACTGGCGGTTATCCCAGGATTGTCAATATCGGTAGCCTGGGACACAAAAACAACAAAATGACCATCCGCACTGATGGAAGGTCGAACGCTCGCGCCATTGGCGTTGCCTTGCCTTGCGTCCAGTGAAAGGGTGGAAAGGGCACCAGCCTTGTCCCTTTCATACAAAAATATGTCGCTCACATCATTGGAATCGGCGGCCACCAGATTGCTGGCATGCGAAGCAAAAACCACCCGGCGACCATCTTCACTGATGTCGGGGTGGCTGCTGGGACCATTGGGATTCGCCGACCCCTGAAGACGACGAACGCTGGCTGGATCGGTTGTGGCCATCATGAATACATCCGTCAAGCCATTGGTATCGGAGGTCACCACATTGGAAGCATCGGAAGCAAACGCCACCCATTGACCATCACCGCTGATGGCAGGATCAAAACTGGCACCATTGGTTTGTCCCTGATGCACCGCCACCGAAAGACGAATGGTTTCCTTTTTGGTGACATCGCGCAGAAAAACATCCTCCAGATCATTGCCATCCCTATCAACCAGGTTGGTCGCCCGGGAGACAAACACAATCCTGTCACCTGCACTGGAAATGGCGGGAGAAAAACTGGCCTCATTGGCCTCGGTGGCATTGGAATCGAGCGAAACCCGATCCACATTTTTCCCGGCCATGTCGTAGCGAAAAATATCGCTGCGAAAATTATTGTCTCCTGCCACCAAATTGGTCGCCGCCGATACAAACACCACGGTACCACCATCACCGCTGATTACCGGGTCATCGCTTGGACCATTGGCTTGGCCATCCATGCCGTTGGACACACGTTGAATCTTGCCGGTGTCGTTATCGCGCAGGAACACATCCCGATAGCCGTTGGTATCCCCCGACACCAAGTTGGCTGCGTCAGAAGCAAAAACCAGATATCGCCCATCATCACTCAGACAAGATCCATGGCTGGGAGCATCACCAGAGACGGCTGCCGAAGCCGAAGTAGAAACCAGTTGATTTTTCAGGGTGACGGAAGCCCCCGGCACCATCGTGAAAGACCATTGGGCCACTTCGGTACTGAAAGGGGTCGTGCCGCCATTTTTTAAAGTGTTGACCCCCGTCACCCCCCCGGTCTTAACGACGACCCCATCGGCATCCCGCAAATCCCAGGCGCGAAATTCGATGGTGCTTTTCCCGATAAAATCACGGTTGGGGACAAAGCGAATCCGATCCTTGTCGGTGCCCGTCAAAAGCAGTGCCGATTCCGGTCGAACCCCCTCCACCCCGGACCAGGTCGTTCCCCCATCGGTGGAATGCTGCCAGGTACCGTTGGCATCATCCACCGCCACAACGGCCATGCCTTGATTGTTGATTTTTGATATTGGATCGTTGTCATCGTTGACATTGGGATCATCCACTCGATCCCCCAGGAGATTAACCACAAGGTATCCCTGTTTTGTGAACATGCTGGCTAGGCTTTCCTTGCCCATTTCCGGATCTTTCACATATCCCGTTCCCGGAAGCAGGCTTGCCTCTCCCCCTTCAAGCTGGGTCGGGGCAAAATTTAAACCTGTCCTGGGGGGCGTCGTGGTGTCCTGCTTCAAGGTGAGAACCAGAGGGGCACTTGCGTTTTCTCCGTCGGCGACGGTTACATGAATGGTTCGGTCCGCTAAAGTCAGTGATTTTTCGGTACCGGTATGGCGATACACATAGGTCACCTCATTCAACGCCGCCTGGAATTGCGCTGCCGTGAGGGGGCCACCACTTTTCGACATCAGGGTTAAAACACCTTCGTTCCAATGTCCCACGACGGAATGGTTGTCGGAAAAATCCAGTTTATCCGCCTTGGAAAAATGACTACCGACAAATTCCAGATTCACTTCCATCAACGTTTGCTTCTCATCGGCATCAATGGTGATATCCGGGAGAGAAACCGCCGTACCATCGGTGGTAAACGTAACGGTCGCCGAAGTGCTTCTCAACCCTGGTGCCACCAGCAACCCAGAAAAAGTATCGATATCCGCTTGCCAGGGCAGATGGGTTTCGATGCTGCCGGTTTTGGTTTCAAGGATCCAATCCCCTCCCCGAACGTGGGCACCCGTATCGTTGGTGGAGGCCGCCACCTGGGTATCCGTTTCGTGAGACAGGGCGGTTAGAAAAGCCGCTCCCTCCGCCCCCTCCCCCACCCGACAACCATATAAAAGGATGTCAGCCCCCGAGGCCAGAGCATTTTTCCAGGAATTCAAGGCGGCAGTGTTCGCCCTCAAAGATTGGGCGTCCAACCGTTCATTGCCAAGATACATCTCCCCCGGTCCGCCGTGGGTCACAATATGCACCGCCGTCAATCCCCGCTCTGCCGCCAATTCCTCGGTCATGCGGGTCAAACCGTTTTGATCGGGATTCAAGGTGACCACCCGCACCCCAGGGACCACCTTGAAAAACACATCCGTCCCCTTTGTTAAACCGGCATCGATAAAAACGATCTCCCTCCCCGCCCCAACCGTCGCCGCTGCGCCCCCCACCTCCTCCAGGTGCTGCAAGACCGACCGTCCCAGGGGATGCGTCTCCCCGTGCCCATCGTGATCCCTGACGGCATCATCCCCATGAAACGAAGCTTCCATCCCATCGGAAAATCCCGATGCGTCAAACATCATTCGTGGTTCCAGTACCAACAGGCGTCCCTGGGGAGTAACCCCATGATTTACAAATCCACAAGGGTTCAGATGCCAAAATTTTTTTATTATTTTAATTATTTCCAATCCCGAAAGCCCCTTACAGGTCACGAATTAATTGAAAAAACATCGTCCCAGAACGAGCAAGATTGACGCCAATGTTTTTGATCATTGATACAACGCGGGATCCAACGGGAGGACATCATGCCTTCGGGAAAGAACCAAAACCTTGGGGGCTGCGCCCCTAAACCCCCATAGGCATGAAACTTTTTGTTTAAATTCAAAATCAAAATCTTGGGGTGCTGCCCCAAACCCCGCCGGGGGGGATGATCCCCCTCGGACCCCCGCAAAAATTTTTGCCAAACTTTGTTTTTCCGATACATGAACATCATGCCCTTCGGGCAAAAAATCGAAATCCATGGAGACAGACAACTATTTTTCCGTGCTCTCCATGGTTTAATCAATGACTCCAAACTTTATTGAAAGTCAAATTATGTCACGATAAAAATTTCCCCGGCAACTGCTGATCGGTTTCACCTTCCCTCCTGCCCAGGTCGGTGTTAGAGTTAATGTGTTTTATAAGTTGTTGTAAAACATGATTTTTTTTATAAGTCTTTGTTTTGTTGGAGGTTACGATTAATGGCCGTCAGTGCCCCAAAAACGGTGCCATTGAATCTGGAAGAGACCCAACTGCAACCCGCATCGCTGGATATCTGGGACAGTAAATATCGTCTCAAAACCCAGGATGGCAAACCGGTGGATCTCACCCTTGCGGATACCTGTCGGCGCGTAGCACGAGCGTTGGCCGATGTCGAAGAACCCTCTGTGCGCGAGTTTTGGTTCGGTAAATTTTTCTGGGCTTTGCAAAACGGTGCCATCCCTGCGGGAAGGATTGTCTCCAACGCCGGGGCACAAGACTATAAACCGTCCACCAGCACCATCAACTGCACCGTTTCTGGAACCATTGAAGATTCGATGGTCGGCATCCTCGACAAAGTCCGGGAAGCCGGTTTGACACTCAAAGCGGGCTGTGGCATCGGCTATGAATTTTCCACATTGCGCCCACGAGGTGCCTTTGTCGCCGGGGCCGGAGCCAGCACCTCAGGACCGCTCTCCTTCATGGATATTTTTGATGCCATGTGCCGTACCGTCTCTTCGGCGGGGGGCCGCCGTGGTGCCCAAATGGCCTCTTTCGACATTGCCCATCCCGATATCCGCGATTTTGTCCGCGCCAAACGCGAAGATGGCCGTTTGCGACAATTCAATCTGTCCTGCCTGATCACCGATGCTTTCATGAAAGCGGTCCGTGACAACACCGACTGGGATTTGGTGTTCCCAGCCAATACTGCGGAAGCGCAAGATTCCGACGGCACCCTTATTTTTCGCCCCTGGCCCATTCAGGATGGGTATCGCACCAACGAACGTGGCGAGGTGGCCTGTCGGGTCTATGCCTCCATCCCTGCCCGGCGTTTGTGGGATTTGATCATGCGCTCCACCTACGATTTTGCCGAACCCGGATTTATCCTCATCGACAAGGTCAATGCAATGAACAACAATTGGTTTTGCGAAAACATTCGCTCCACCAATCCTTGTGGTGAACAACCCCTGCCCCCGCATGGAGCCTGTCTGTTGGGGTCAATCAATTTGACCATGTTTGTCAAAAATCCATTCGCCGCCAATGCCTCTTTCGACTTTCCCAAATTTCGCGAGGTTGTCGCCATTTTTACCCGGATGATGGACAACGTCGTCGCCGTTCATGGTCTGCCCCTCGCCGACCAAAGGGAGGAATTGCTGCGTAAACGGCGTCATGGCATGGGCTTCCTTGGCTTAGGCTCCAGCATGGTTATGCTGGGAATGACCTATGGTGATGAAGATTCCATCCGCCTCACCGAGGATGTTTCCCGCGAGTTGGCCATCACCGGCTGGCAGGTGGGGGTGGAATTGGCCAGGGAAAAAGGACCAGCCCCCATCATGGAAGAATTGTTTGAAATCACCCCCGCCATGCTGGCACTACGACCGCAGCTGGCCGAAGATGGTCATGTCCTGGGAGACAAGGTGCCGGGAAAAGTTCTTTTGGCCCGTCATAGCCGTTATCTGCAACAGTTTCCCTCCGCTCTGCGCGAAAAAATCGCCGAGCATGGTTGCCGGTTTACCCATCACTCTTCCATTGCCCCTACCGGCACCATTTCCCTTTCTCTGGCCAATAACGCCTCCAACGGTATTGAGCCCAGTTTTTCCCACAAGTACAGTCGCAACATTATCCGCCAGGGACGCAAGACCAAGGAAAACGTGGATGTCCTTTCACACGAACTGTTCTGCTATCGCGCCCTGGTCAATCCCAAAGCCGATCCCGATGCCATGGAAACAGAAAATCGGCTCCCCAGACATTTTGTCGATACCAATGCCATCGATCCCAAAGCCCATGTGGATATTCAAGCGGCTGCACAAAAATGGATTGATTCCTCCATTTCCAAAACCATCAATGTAGCCTCGGATTATCCTTTTGAAAAATTCAAGGAAATCTACCTGTATGCCTACGAGAAAGGATTGAAGGGATGTACCACGTTCCGTTTCAATCCCAAGGCGTTCCAGGGAGTTCTGGTCAAACAGGAAGATTTGGCTGCCACGGTTTATCGTTTTGTATTGGAAAATGGAGAGGTGATCGAGACCAAAGGCAATGAAAATATTGAATATGACGGCGAGATTCATACCGCCGCCAATCTTTATGACGCCCTCAAGGAGGGCTATTATGGGAAGTTGTAGTTCATTCATCCAAAGGGGGTATTGAAGGCTGTGAAGATTGAGAAAAAAATAGTCGGCTACGAAGTGGTGTCTAAGAAAGACGAAGACAAGCCTGAGTCACCCGTCCGGGAATCCAAAGCGGAAGAGATGAGTGCCGAAGTCATCATGATGCAGCCCAGGCTTAAACGGCCAGCGGAACTTGAGGGATCGACCTACAGGATACGTACTCCCCTGTCGGAACACGCCCTTTATGTCACCATCAATGACATCATCGTCAATGGCAAACGTCGTCCTTTTGAAATTTTCATCAACTCCAAAAACATGGAAAATTTTGCCTGGATTGTCGCTCTGACCAGAATTCTTTCGGCGGTTTTTCGTCACGGTGGCGATGCCACCTTTCTCGTCGAGGAACTGCGTTCGGTTTTTGACCCCCGTGGCGGCTATTTTAAGCCAGGAGGAAAATACATGCCCAGTCTGGTGGCCGAGATCGGGGAATGTATTGAAAACCATCTGCAAAAAATCGGCCTCATCAAACCCCCGGAAATTTCCCGGGAGTTGGCCGCCAAACGCGAAAAGGCCCAATCCGTCGGCATTCTTGGGGCCGATCAGTGTCCCAAATGTGGACAGTTGGCAGTGGCTCGACTCGACGGCTGCGACACCTGCCTGGAATGCGGTTATTCCAAGTGCGGATAAAAAGGTAACCGTTCAGCCTCCCCTTTCTTTTTTTGCAAACCATTGCGGGGGTCTTGGGGGAAGTTTTCCCCCAAGACCCCCGCAATGGTTTCAACCTTAAAAAAAGAAGGTGGACTGAACGGTTATGTTTTATTCCCTTTTTTCTTTGCCAACTGCTCCTGATACAACTCAACCGTCGGCAGCACAATTAAAAATTCCGTGGTCATAGCAGCAATCGTTGCCGGTGAACGGACCGTGATCTGTCCAAAATGATCCTTGATGATCCCATCCACAATCGCCAACCCCAAACCCGTACCCTTGGTCTTTCCCTTGGTAGTAAAAAAGGGATCGAAAATTTTATCCACCAACCTAGCAGAAATACCCGGTCCATTGTCCATCACCGCAATCCAAATGTGCCGATCATGCTGCACACATTGTATTTCAATCAATTTTTTCTTATTATCGGAGGATTCTAACGCATCCATGGCGTTGTTGATCAGGTTGATGAATACTTGCGACATTTGTTGCCGATCACAATAAATCATCAAATCTTGGGTAATATTCGCTTTAAAATGAAACCCCTTCTTCAACCGATGGCTGAGAAGAATTTCCGCATCCTTGACTGGATCCATCATGCGACACAACACCCGATCCGTCTCCATTCCCCCCTTGGAATACGTTTTCAAACCGTCCACAATCTTGGAAATGCGCTGAGATCCCGTTAAAATCCCATCCAAGGTTTGATCCACTTCGTCCATGAATGCCGCAATGCGTGGATGTTTTCCCTGAGTAACAGAAGGTTCAAGGATGGGCCTGGTTTCTTGCCAAAACTGTTTGAGAAAATCAACGTTCCCGGAAATAAATGAGTTGGGATTGTTGATTTCATGCGCCATGCCCGCGGAAAAAGTCCCCAAGGTGGCCAAACGCTCGGCATGAACCAATTGTCTGGTCCTTTCCTGGACCATGGTTTCAAGTTTTTCTGAATATTCCTTCAACCTGTTTTCAGATTCCTTATGCTGGGTAATATCGCGAATTGTCGCGATGAATTGAACCTCATCACCCATACGTACATGGCTAATGGAAAGTCCAACAAAAACTAGAGAGCCATCTTTGCGTTCACCTTGAGCCTCACGATTAAAAAAAACCTCTCCCCGCAAATGTTTGTCGATTCGATCCTGAACATATTTATCGTGAAAGGAAAGATATTTGGCAATGAGGGCGTCGTGATGTGGCCTGACATGGAGGGGAGCCAATATTTTAATGTTTTTCCCCAACAACTCCTCCGGAGTATACTGGAAAATAGAACTGACTGCCTGATTAACTGTAAGAACGATTCCATACATGTCTGTTGTGACGATGGCTTCATTCACGTTATCCATGATGGTAGACAAACGGGTTTCATTTTTGCGTATGAGGAAATAATTTTCCTGAAGTCGCGAAATCATGTGATTAAAGGCATCACCCATGGATTCCAATTCCAGGCTGCCCTGTGACATGATTCTTTGGTTCAAATCGCCCTCACGCACCCGTTCCATGGTTCGGCACACGCCCGCCAACGGCAATCCCAAATATCGGCGCATTCCATAATGAATGAGAGCCATCATGATCAAAAGAGCGACCAAAGAGAGTTCAGCCGCACGCTGGCCCGTTGTAGCAATAGATTGCAGTGCCGAATCCAAACTTGTAGTCAGTTGCACCAATCCCATGACCCGCTCTTCATTGCCGTGACAGTTTTGGCATGGTAAATCAAAAAGGATGGGGGCTAAAAAGGTCAAAAGCTGCCGCCCCTGTGCATCGGAGTGGTTATAATGAACAGTCCGATGGCCCGTCAGCACCCGGTGCAGGTCAAGATTGTCAGCAGCGAGAATCGTCACGGTACGCTCTTGAGTTTTGTAGGGAAACATTTCCTCCCCCCGCCGCCAATTGACTTCGTCTATCGTCCGGTTATCGTGAAAGGCTTCCGTTCCATCGGTTCGCAAAATTTGCAATTGAAGAATTCCCGGAACCTTTTTTAAATAGTCGGCGTACATCTCCGCATTTCTGGCCGAACCAGAAAGCATCACCGATTTTAATCCTTGGATGGCGGTGTCGATCAATTCCATACGCGCCCGCCGGTTTTGTTCAAGAATATTTTCTTCCTGATACCGAACATGAAAAAACAACAGCCCCGAAAAAGCCAACAGAGCCGCCATTCCAACCAAAAACATAATTTTATTACTGATTTTTATTTTTTTCCCCGTCATGGAGAAATCTCCGTCTTCCGGTGGCCCGAAAAGTTCAACTTGAAACCAGGGATAAAGTCAATCCAGAGAATCCTCATCTTCAAAGGGTAAAAACTCCTTTGGCCCTGGTTCAAACGGAAGGGATTCACTCGTAGCCTCCCTGGGCGTGACAGGCAAGGTTTGGACATAGGCAAGGATATCGATTTGCTGCTGGAACGTGAGGGCACTCATGGAGACCATGATCTGACCGGGTTGGCCAAAGTGAATTTTATGCAAAAATTCATAGGGATCTTCCCTGGCTATGTGGGCCGGGTATTCGACCCCTTCCTTGGGATCCATATCTATCTTGCGACCATCGAGTCCATGACAAACGGCACAAATGGTTTGAAAAAAAGGGGCACCTTTTCCATCATCGCCCTTGGTTTTTCCGGTCACAGGATCGATTACGGCACGTAAATCACGTTGTCCATTAACGACAAAAAAGGCCAGTGCCTCGGCATCCCGATCGGTGATCATAGTTTGATCGTAGCGGTGGGTTTGATTGCGAATAATGGTGATTACTTCCCGAGGGTCGGCCCCTGCCAACCTTTGGATCCCCTTGATGGCAACCTTGGCGTTTCCTTCGTGAACGACGATTTCTCTACCTCGATAATCCCAGCCGTGACATTCCTTGCATCTCCAGGTAGTCAAACCTTTTTTTTTCGCATCAGCCGGGTAGGATGGATGGGTCAACCGAACTTTTTTCAAGAGTTGCCGCCGTTGCTCCGGGACGAAAGACAACCAATTATCATAAAGCTTACCGCCATGGACCATTTTCGCCAAATCTTCCATAGCCTGCGCCGAAGTTGTAAAACAAAACAGAAACAAAAATGACAGCACACCCGGAATCGCAGAAAACCGCAACAAATACTCCCTGGGTATCGTTTTTTTTTTCATATTTTGGCTCCTGAAGGACTTTTTTTTCACGATGAAATGCCTACGTTTCCACTGTAAGCCATCGGGATCCACCTCACTTTTGCACAAAGAATCCATCTTGTCATTAAAATCTTTCATGGGTTTCAGGAAGATGGTAGACTTTGGGGGGCCCTTGTTATGGCATGTCGTTAAGATAGAAAGATGGAACTCCGTCACAAATTTTCCTCACCGTACTAATTGGCTTGGGAGTGCCGCTCAATGACAGACTTGCGAACTTTCGTACTTTTAGCGGGGATGACCGCCCTTTTTCTCGTAGTCGGCCAAGCCCTTGGGGGTCACAACGGCATGATGCTGGCACTATTCATGGCAGTTGCCCTCAATTTTTGGGCCTATTGGAATTCCGACAAGATGGTCTTGCGGATGCATAATGCCTACGAGATCGGTCCACAGGAGGCCCCCGAATATTTCGCCATTGTCGAAGAGTTGGCACGTCGGGCCAGACTGCCCATGCCACGGGTTTATATCATGGACGATTCCTCTCCCAACGCCTTTGCCACGGGTCGCGATCCCGAACATGCGGCGGTGGCTGCCACGACAGGGCTGTTGCGTATTCTCAACCGTGAAGAATTGGCAGGGGTCATGGCCCATGAACTGGCCCATGTACAAAACCGCGATATTCTCATCAGCACCATCACCGCCACCTTTGCCGGTGCCATCACCACCCTGGCCAATATGGCACAGTGGGCCTCTTTGTTTGGAATGGGGCGTTCCAACAGCGAAGAAGAGGGCGGTGGAGGTGGAAGTGGCCTGGGGGGAATACTGATGATGCTCCTGGCCCCCATCGCCGCCATGCTCATTCAAATGGCGGTGTCACGCTCCCGGGAATACGGTGCCGATCAACGGGGTGCCGAAATATGCGGCAATCCCTTGTGGTTGGCCTCGGCTTTGGACAAACTGGACGCTGGTAGTCGGCGTTTGCCTATGTGGTCGGCCCAGACCAATCCAGCCTCGTCGCACCTGTTCATCGTCAGTCCCCTGTCGGGCAGTGCTCTGGCAGGTTTGTTTTCTACCCATCCTCCCATGGAGGAACGGATCCACCGCCTACAACAAATGGCCCGACCCTCATGATCAAAATTTCCCCCTCCATTCTTTCCGCCGACTTTGCCCGCCTGGGCGAAGAAATCAGGGCCGTCGAACAGGCCGGTGCCGATGCCATCCATGTGGATGTCATGGACGGCCATTTTGTCCCCAACCTGACTCTGGGACCGCCAGTTATTGCCAGTCTGGCCAAGGTAGCGACCAAACCCTTGGACGTCCACGTCATGATCGCCCCGGTGGATTCCTATATCCCCGACTACATCAAGGCCGGTGCCGCCATTTTGACCATCCATGCCGAAGCGACCCACCATACCGACCGCGCCCTGCATCTGATCCGCGAAATGGGGGCCAAGGCGGGCCTCGCCATCAATCCGGGAACCCCAGTTTTGGTCATCGAAGACCTCCTGCACCTGACCGACCTGCTGCTGATCATGAGTGTCAACCCTGGATTTGGTGGACAGTCCTTCATTCCCCGTGCTCTGGAAAAAATCAGGGTGGTACGGCAAATGATCGACGCACGCGGTCTTCAGGTAGAATTACAGGTAGATGGCGGGATCAAACCCGACAACATCTTTGAGGCGGCCCGTGCGGGAGCCGATTTTTTTGTCGCAGGATCAGCCGTCTTTTCCCAACCGGATTACCACAAGGTCATCGCCGAAATGAAAAAAAATGGCGAGGCAGGCCGTGCCGCACGAAAATAAGCGCACGATGCCCTGCGGGCAAAAACCAAAACCTTGGTGGGCTACTGCCTCCAAACCCCCGCCGGGGGGATGATCCCCCCCGGACCCCCGCAATAATTTTTGCTAGACTTATATTTTTCCAATACGTCCTGTTCCACACCTTATTTTATCATGCCCTTATTCTGGCAACCCGGTAACCGGAACCTGGTAGATGAATCGATCCCAACACCGCCGGTAAACTGGCACCCGTGGTGCTGGGCAAACTGGAAGTCAATCCCCTCAAAGTACGCACCGCAAGCCAAGCAAAAGCCTCGGCTTCAAGAAAAGCGGTATCCACCCCCAGACTGCCGCTTGAGATCACCTGAGAACGAGCCAATCGATCCTGCAACCCCGCCACCAAAACCGGGTTGTCGGCCCCTCCCCCGCACAACACCACCCGTTGGGGCCCAGGAGGCAACAAGTGCTCACATGCAGACGCCACCGTCTCCACCGTCAGTTGGGCCAATGTGCGAAAACGATCAGCCACCGCCATCCGGGGAAACGCCGCCAAAAATTCATTTAAATAGGTGACACCAAAAACTTCCCTGCCGGTAGATTTGGGAAAGGGACAGTCATAATAGGGGTGTTTTAACAGCCAGTTCAACGCGGTATCATCCACCCGCCCCTGTGTTGCCCAGGCTCCGTTGCGATCGCACGAATCACGACCGTCGCTGATTTGTTCAGCCCAATGATCCATGAGTGTATTGGCCGGTCCGGTATCCCCCGCCATCACGCGACCATCCGCCGACAAAGCGGTTACATTGGCAATTCCCCCCAGATTGACCACCGCCGTAGCCTTCCCCTCACCACCAAAAAGGACCTGATGATACAGCGGCACCAACGGTGCCCCCTCACCACCGCGCACCATGTCGGCCATGCGAAAATCACCCACGGTCACCACGCCGCAACGACTGGCAATTTCGAAAGAGCTGCCAATCTGCATGGAAAACTTTGGCGGACGATGACGCACTGTCTGACCATGATTCCCCACCACATCCACCGCATCCGGTGCATACCCCCCTTTTCTGCACACTTTCAGCATGGCATCCGCAAAAAATTCCCCCAGTTCGCGATCCAAAATCCCCAGACGATCCAATTCATCGGAGCCTGGCTCATACAAAGCCAAAATGCGACGACGCAAGGGTTCGGGATAGGGGACAATCAGCGTTTCCATCACCTTTGGGGCTGTCTCACCATCGGTTTCAAGCAACACCGCATCCACCCCATCCGCCGAGGTTCCAGAAATAAGTCCCACCGACCGATAGATAGTCTCCATGTTTCCTGTGCCCGCATTGTGTTAAAGTGTTGGGTCATGTGTAGTCAACCTGCAACCCGTATGGTCAAAAAAAACATGTTCAAACCGGTTTCCGAACAAATGGATCTGATCCGCCGTGGTACCGTTTCCATCATTCAGGAAGAGGCCCTTGAAGAAAAACTGGCCCGAAGCTTGAAGACCGGTCAACCCCTCAGAATCAAGGCAGGATTCGACCCCACCGCCCCCGATCTGCATTTGGGACATACCGTGTTGATCCAAAAAATGCGCCAATTTCAACTGTTGGGTCACGAAATTTTTTTTCTTATCGGCGATTTTACCGGCCTCATCGGTGACCCAACCGGGAAAAATGAAACCCGCAAACCACTGACACCGCAACAGGTGGCCGTTAACGCGGAAACCTATAAAACCCAGGCCTTTCGCATCCTCGACCCTGAAATCACCCGTGTGGTGTTCAACAGCACCTGGATGAGTCCGTTCCGTGCCGCCGATATGATTCAACTGGCCTCACGGCATACCGTTGCCCGCATGCTGGAACGCGACGATTTTGCCAAACGCTACCGCGACAACAAACCCATCGCCATTCATGAATTTCTTTATCCCCTGGTTCAGGGATACGACTCGGTGGCCCTGAGAGCGGACGTAGAACTCGGAGGGACCGACCAAACCTTTAATCTATTGGTGGGCCGGGAACTGCAACGGGAATACGGCCAGGAACCGCAATGTATCCTCACCATGCCTATCCTTGAAGGATTGGATGGTGTCAATAAAATGTCCAAATCCTTGAACAACACCATTGCCATCCTCGATCCCCCCGGGGAAATTTTTGGCAAGGTGATGTCGCTGTCGGACAGCCTCATGTGGCGTTATTATGAACTGTTGTCCGGACAACCTATGACGGAAATCCAAGCCGCCAAACAAGCGGTGGCAGAAAACCGGCAACACCCCATGGAAGTCAAAAAACAGCTCGCCATGGAATTAACCGCCCGTTTTCATGATGAAATGGCGGCTCTCAAAGCCCGCGAAGCCTTCGAGTCCGTTTTTAAACACGGAGAGATCCCCGAAGACATTACCCAAATCACGTTACCTTCCGAAGGTGGGCAACTGGGATTGGCTACCGCCATGCGATTGGCAGGGTTGGTAACATCCAATGGTGAAGGGATGCGTCTGATCCAGCAAAATGCGGTCAGCGTCGATAACCAGAAAGCCCAGGACACCAAAATGATCCTGACGGCTGGACAGGGCTACTTGGTCCGGGTCGGTAAACGCAAATTTGCCCGGATTTTGGTTACCTAATTTTTGAACATGATGCCCTTCGGGCAAAAATCAAAGTCAAAAACAGTGAGGGGAGCTTTAAAATTTTGAGTTCATCAAACCCTCGCAAATGGATCTTTGCCCTCACTGAGGCAATGGCCAGGGACATAACCGTAGTTCGACCAAATAGGAAATTTTCTCGAAGATTGCGTCCTGGCGTTGGGACCCGGGTTCGTCCAGCGTATAAACAGGGTCGGTAGGAGCTTAAGTTAATGGCATTGGGATTATTTCCCCCGGCGGGGTTTGGGGCAGTGCTCCAAGGTTCTTCTTTTGATAATTTGGACAAAAAACTTCATTGCCTGTGGGGGTTTGGGGGCGAGAGCACCCAAGGTTTGGGTTTTTTGCCCGGGGGAGCCTGAATGGTTACATCGGTGGTGACGGTACGCCCGGAACTGTATTTGGTGTATTGGTCAGCGGCGGCGGTATCGGCGCATGTCTTGGAAAGTGGTTTGCCTCTTCCCGGACCTTGGTTCAAACCAGGGTTGGCGAATATTTTTGTCCTGGTGGCATGGTTTCATTTGGGGGGGCGGGCCGCCATGGGGGTTGCTGTCCTGAGGGTATTGGCCTCCTCCCTGATATTGGGGACGTTTCTTTCGCCCACTTTTTTTTTGAGTCTGTCGGGGGCATTGGGGGCACTTTTGGCCATGGGTATCATTGGGATGTTACCGTTTCGTGTCGGTCCGGTAGGATTTTCCATTCCGGCTTCTTTGGCGCATATGACTGCTCAGGTAGCTATGGCTTATGTCATGATTATCGGTCATTCGGGTGTGTTTACGGCACTGCCTTGGTTTTTGGCAGGTTCATGGATTACAGGTTTGTTTAATGGATTGGCTGCCTGTTTTATCTTGCAGCGGTTGGAGAGCTTGGCTGTTCATAGCGAGAAAGTTTCTTTGTGATTAACGTTCGCTTCATCATCGCTTTGGTCCAATCGATGATCCTTCATGTCTGGATGCTGGGTCTTTTGTTTCTGGGTCTCCGGATGGAAACAAAACTGCCAAAACAGGACATTATGATCGCACCCGTGCAATTGATTCAGCTTAAAGAAGAAAAGATGCCCCTCAAACCACCTGAAAAACCGGACTTGCTGGCTCAGGTTAACAGGATTACCGAAAACAAGCCAAACAAACCTGAATTGGAAAACCCTCTCAAAGTATCACCGGTTCCCGAACCGCCATCCAATTCCAAACCGCCCCCTTCTGTTCCTGAACCGCTATCCATTCCTCTGCCTGAAAATTCCAGACAGCAAAAAATTGATTCCAAGATCGAGATCAAGAAACATGTGGCCGATGTATCAGAAAAGCAAAAAAAAGCATTACAGAAAAATATTGTAAAAAATCCCGATCAGGAACCGTTGATTTCTCAACCTTTAAATTTATCACCTACTCTTTCCGAGATAGATCATTGGGATCAGGAAAAAAATATAAAGGACAATATGCAGGGGGAAAAAGAACAAACCCTGGATCTCAATACCAGTAAAGTACGATATGCCGTCTATTTTTCCCGGATGAAAGAACGAATCGAACAGGGATGGATCTATCCGGAAAAGGCGAAACATTTAAACTTATCGGGAAATGTTCGAATAAAATTCACCATTGCCCGCGACGGTGGTTTGCTGGGAATCAATATTTTGCGTAGTTCTGGAGAGTCGGTGTTGGATGAATCCGCCTTGAACGCCGTCCGTGCCGCTGCCCCTTTTGCTCCATTTCCAGATCATTGGCAATTGGATAAAATTCATGTCACCACCACTTTTGAATATGTTCGGCGAAAATTGTTGGGGGGACGCTGATGGATGCAACATTTCCCTATGCCGCACGGTTGTTGAAATTTTACCATGCTTCCGGACGCCAATTGCCCTGGCGTGGAGAGGGCGACCCTTACCGTATTTGGGTTTCCGAGGTCATGTTGCAGCAAACGGGTGTGGCAACGGTTAAGGGATATTATGGTCGATTTATTGACAAATTTCCGACAGTGGCCGAGCTGGCCGGTGCTGATCTTGGAATGGTACTCAAAGAATGGCAGGGGTTGGGTTATTATCGTCGTGCGGAAAATTTACATCGCGGGGCCAAGGTTGTTCATGACAGTCTTGGAGGATGTTTTCCCGAAACCCTGGAAAGGTGGATGAGTCTGCCGGGTGTCGGGCGCAGTACGGCTGCCGCGATCATGGCTATCGGTTGGAATCAAAGGCAAGCCATTCTTGATGGCAATTGTAAAAGGGTACTGGCCCGGGTCATGGCACTGGATGATCCGGTGAACAGCGCGCAGGGTGAGCGTCTCTTATGGCAGCGGGCTTATGAATTGACACCGGCGGACCGACCGGGGGATTATGCACAGGCGATTATGGATCTGGGGGCGACTGTTTGCACCCCGCGTGCCCCTCGATGTCGAGAGTGTCCGTGGTGTTTGGGTTGTCGTGCTTGGGAAACCCAGCAGGTAGATCGTTATCCAAACCGGAAAAAACCCAAAGTCCGCCCCAGATACGGCCAGGTTGCTGTGTTGGTGCAAAATTCAGATGGGCAATGGTTGATGCGGCGTCGTCCGCGAGGGGGATTGCTGGCAGGATTGTGGGAGCCTTTGTCCACAAAACGCTGGCTTCTACCTCAACTCCCACCCGATATGCAAAAGGTGGGTGAAGAACTTAAACACCAATGGCAGGTGTGTGGGCGGAATGTGCAATTGTTGGGAGAGGTTCGACATACTTTTACCCATTTTCACCTGACGGTATGGGTTTGTTTGTGCCAATATGTTTCCGGATGGCCCCTAGAGGAGGAGGTGCGCTGGTGGAACCCTGAACAATCGGATTTGCCCCTTTCGACCTTGCATGCCAAGGTGTTTGCTGTTCATGATCACCAGGGCGGGGCGAACAGGATACCGTCTTGCTGAAAAATTCCATCGATCCATATAAGGAAGGATAAATTTCAATGGGAGTCTGGTTGAGAGTATTGATTTTACACGTCCTGATTTTATTTTCGTGTCCTGCGCATGCCGTATCTGAAACTGCGGCCACACTTGCATTGAAGGATCTTTCCGGTGCGACCATCCGTCTGAATGATTTCAAAGGCAAAGTGGTGGTTGTCAATTTTTGGGCGACATGGTGTCCGCCCTGTTTGGAAGAAATTCCCGATTTGATCGCATTTCAGGACGATTATGGCAAAAAAGGTGTCCAGGTTGTTGGCGTCAACTATATGGAGCGAGCCGGTGAAGCACGTTTGAAAGATTTTGTGGCGCGTCAGGGTATCAATTATCCTGTAATTCACGATGATGACGATAAAATCGCTGAATTTTCCAGATCCCTTGGTGGGGTTTATGGTCTTCCGGTCACCAAGGTCATTGATCGTAATGGCAAGTTGGTAGGTTCCTACATGGGAGGTTTGACATCGGGGCAGTTAGCGGAATTTATTAAATCCTTGCTTTAGAGAGGGTGACACCATGCACAAAAATAAAAAAGCCGTGATTCTATGGGGTAATGCCCCGGACAAACCGACTGCGGAAACTATTGCACGCGGTTTGGTGGAAAAACGGTTGGCGGCTTGTGTTCATATATTTTTTGCAGGGACATCGGTTTATCGTTGGGAAGGGCAGATTCACCAGGGTGAGGAATGGTCTTTGATGATCAAAACCCGGCGTAAAAAGTTAAAAAAGGCGATGAAGGAACTGCGAAAATTGCATCCATACGACGTGCCGGAAATGATCGTAACCCCCATCATGGCCGGTTCTAGGGATTATCTGTCCTGGGTAGACAGTGAGACCTGTTGACCGCATTCGTAAGTTATTTGAAATTATTGTGGGGATTAAGGGGATGATCATCCCCTTTCGTGTTGGCAATTTTCAACCTGGCTGGAGTTTCGTCGATGATGGAAGTCAGTTATGCAACGGCGTTGGCTGCCGGGTTTCTTTCTTTTGTTTCTCCATGCGTGCTTCCCCTGGTTCCAGCCTACATCAGCTTCATGTCTGGGGTATCGGTAGAGGGTTTACGGCACGGGAATGATGCAAAACTGGGCTTGCGTGCGGGTGTGACCAGTTTGTTTTTTGTATTGGGATTTTCTACCGTTTTTATTCTGATGGGGGCGTCGGCAACCGTCTTGGGGAGCCTGTTGCAAAGTCACGTTCGCGTTTTATCCAAGGTCGGGGGGGTGTTGATCGTTTTGTTCGGTTTGCATACCATGGGGGTTTTCCGCATTGGTCTGTTGAACATGGAAGCCCGTTTTAATGAGATTAAAAAACCGGCAGGTTTGTTGGGGGCCTACGTCATTGGACTGGCGTTTGCGTTTGGTTGGACCCCTTGTGTCGGCCCGATTTTGGCGGGCATTTTGGCGTTGGCGGGGGGACGGGAAAGCATTGGCGAGGGAGTGGCCTTGCTTGCGGTCTATTCCTTGGGCCTGGGGCTGCCGTTTATCTTGGCGGGGCTGGCCACCCATCTGTTTTTCGGATTTTTTCAAAGAGTGCGCCGCTACATGCGTTGGGTCGAATGGATTTCTGGTTTGTTTTTGATTGTGGTGGGTGTTATGATTTTCTTCGGTGATTTCAATAGGTTTGCCATACTGCTGATCCAATGGTTTCCATTTTTGGCGACGGTGGGGTAGGGGGGTGGCAAAGATTTTTCAACTTTTTTAAAGTTTCTTGTTGACGACAGGCGGACGAATTTGCTAGAGTCCCCCTTCCCTGGTGAGGCGATGTGCAAAACGAAGTCGGGCACGGGTCTCTCACGAAAGGGTGTTCTTTGACAATCTAGTGTAACCATAGGTGTGGGCGCATGCTCATGTCGACTCTTCGGTTCGCCTGGATAGGCGAACGGAAAAAGAAGTCAAGAGTT
>JACSDG010000037.1 GCA_015660855.1 Magnetococcales bacterium | reverse complement strand
AATGAAGCTTTTTATTTAAATTCAAAAACAAAGTCAAAACCCTGGGGGCAATCCCCCAGACCCCTTTTTTCTTTCAATAATTTTCCAAGGGGGGGGGGTGGGAGATTATTGAATGTCAACATGCCCTAGACCCCCCTTGGGGGGCAGGAAAATCAAAATCAAAATCAAAATCAAAATCAAAGTCAAAATCAAAGGCTCCGCCTCCAAACCGCAGCACGGGGGGAGAACCTCCCCCCAGACCCCCGCAATAATTTCAACCTTTAAAAAAAAGGGGGGGGACTGAATGGTTACGAGGGAAGAGTGTTGCTCAGGTGATGCAAAAGCTCAATAAAAACACTCGAATGGTGTTTGATTATCTGAAAATGACTGAGAATTCTTATGCAAATTCAGTTTGTTAGATTTTAGAACAAATTAACCTTGGGGTGAACGGTTACATCACGACCTGGTCGCCTACAATAGTTACGGGCACGGATTCCAGACCGACACCATCACAGTCACCAGACACGCAGGCCCCTGTTTCTATATCGAAACGTGAACCATGGACTCCGCAGTAAATCAGTGAGGCATCGTTTTTGTCCAGGAAATTTCCTATATTATTGGGATTTAATGGAACTCCTTGAAAGTGGGTGCAAGAATTGACGTAAGCTCTGACTTCACCACGATATTTCAGAACGAACATTCTGAAGGGCTTTTTCCCTTCTCCAAAAATGAACTCTTTCCCAGCATCCTGGGGAATTTCGTCGAGATGGCATAAAACCATGCCGGGGATAGGAGCGGAAGTCATGTTTCTTTATTCGCATCCTCGGGTTTAAAAACCAGAGCCAAACCATTGTTACACCAACGCTCTCCAGTCGGAGGTGGGCCATCTTTAAAGAGGTGGCCCTGGTGGCCACCGCAACGAGCGCAATGATATTCCGTACGTGGATAAATTATTTTAAAGTCAGTCTTTTTGCCAAGACGATCCGGGATGGAAGCTGTAAAACTTGGCCAACCGGTGCCACTTTCATACTTCATCTTTGACGTAAACAAGGCAAGATCACAACCAGCACAGTGGTAGACACCTGCCCGTTTTTCATGATTAAGTGGACTGGAAAGTGCCCGCTCAGTTCCTTCCTGGCGCAAAATTTCAAAGACCTCCGGAAGCAGGATTTTTCGCCATTCTGCCTCTGTTTTTATGATTGGATCCAATGTTTGTTTCTCCCATACCGCCGCAAAAAGTCGGTTTGCTGTAAACAACCAGCCACCGAAGGCAGCCAGAAATCGCAACAATAAGAGACGTCGATTCATTTGCCAATCCCCTTGACCAACTGGGGCTGTACTGGTTCAGCGCAAGTCCGACCAACGGCCATCTCGTATAAGCTCGTTTGATGCCCGCTTCCGTTCCGCCCGGTGGCAAGACTTTCTCCCGTATTGATTGAAAAGTCAATAGGTTTCATATTGTGAGCTATCTGCGCAAAGATCCGGTGCATGCCCTGAAAATGGATCGTTCCTTACATATACCGACATGGCCCAAGATGACAACAGTATTGCCATCGTCAACGCCATCCTGTTCGGTGGCCCGCAGTTTAAAACTCAAGATAGTTGCCGAGGGGGTGACTTTGACACAACAGTTGGAGTTGTTACGTCAATCGGGTTGTGATAGAATTCAGGGTTTTCTGTTTAGTCCGCCAGTCACCGCCGATGAAATCACCCGCATCATGCGAAGAGGCACGCCTGGTCACCAACCGCACGTCAAGATTTCTACCCATTTCCTGAGCCGTAACCGTTCAGGTTGAAAAAAATACTCCCATGAAAGGGACTGCCATGCCAACCCGCCACCGTTTTTTCCTGCCTTACCTGTTATTCACTACCATTCTGTGTGGAGGTTTGGTAATGGTTATCGAGGTATTAGGTTCTCGGGTCATCGGGCCAGTGTTTGGGGTTAGTCTTTTTGTATGGACATCACTGATTACCGTTACCATGGTCTCTTTGGCCATTGGTTATGGTTTGGGAGGTTGGCTGGCTGATCGTTATCCGAGTCCGCATACGCTCTACCTGCTTATATTTATTGCAGGAGTTTATTGTTTGCTGATTCCCTGGATCAGAGAACCCGTGCTTTTTTTCTCCCTGCCCATGGGGTTACGTTTTGGGGCATTGACTGCTTCGGCTTTATTGTTTGCATTTCCTTTGATGTTGCTTGGTTGCGTCTCGCCTTATGTGGTGCGGTTGGTCGCACATGAGATTAAACATTTGGGACGTACGGTTGGGTACCTCTATGCGGCATCCACCGTTGGCAGTGTGGCAGGAACCGTAGTGACAGGATTTTTTCTTATTGCTTTATTAGGGATTGACCGTATTTTTTTTATTGTTGGGGTTTTGCTTGTTTTGTGCTGCGTGGGCTATTTTTTCATGGTTGGTCGATGGGGCATCGCCTTCTTGGGAACGATGACATTGTTTGCGGCCATGATCAGCGGAACAGCGCAAGCCAAACAATCTGTAGTATTGGAGAATGGATCCCGTGCCACTTTGGTTGACCACATTGAGAGTTATTATGGTTCTTTGCGGTTGATCAACTACACCTTCGATAACAAGCACACGAGAGAGATGGAGATCGATGGATTATTTCAGGGAGGTATCGATGTGGGTAGTGGTCTGGCCACACATCAATATTTTTATTATTTGCAATTCCTTCCTCGCGCCTACCATCCAAAGGGGGAAAATGTCTTAATGGTTGGGTTGGGAGCTGGACTGATACCCAAATGGTTTGCAGAGCATGGATTGGAAGTTACGGCCATAGATATCGATGCCAACGTTGTTGATTTTTCGCGGCGATATTTCAATCTTCCCAGTTCTGTAAATGTCATCATTGGCGATGCTCGCCACCTTCTGATGACAAAAACTGAAAGTTATGATTATGTATTAGTTGATGTATTTAATGGCGATACCACTCCGTCGCACTTGGTAAGTCGCCAAGCCTTTTCTCTTATGGCTCAACGGTTATCGCCTATGGGAGTTCTTGCCATGAATCTCATAGGTTGGGTCGATGGAAAAGACCCGGCGATTAACGCCATTGTCAAAACTCTTTCAATGATTTTCGATACTGTCCATGTCCATCCAGCCTCGATGCCAGAGGAAAATGACACCATAGGAAACGTTATCCTGGTAGCCTACAATGGTCCACCACGGACAATGGATACTTCCGTCTTGCAGACCGAAGCTGTTCACCCAATAGCACAACATTTGGTATATAACCATCTAACTCGGACTGTTACTATTCCACGCCAGCATTTGGAATCAGCTCCCATCCTTGATGACGACTACAATCCCGTCGATTTCCTGGGCATGCCTGTCAAAGAGGCGGTCAGACAAATGATTATCGAAGGAATGTCTGCTAGGCGATTGAGATAAGTTTTTGTATGTATCGGAAAAACAAGTGCACGTTGTTTGACGTTCATGATGCTGGACGTGACATCGTTGCCGTCAGCCCGGCATCCACGTACCCGCAAAAAAGAGACTGAGAACTCGCTTATACGAGATGGCCGTTTGTCGGATTTGCGCTGAACCAACACAGGAGGAAACCATGTCTGCAAATGCTGTAGTCCGTGCCCGGGTCGACAAGCATATCAAGGAAGAGGCAACCGTTGTGCTGGCTGCGATGGGGCTGACCGTGTCCGACGCCTTTCGTATCATGTTGACCCGTGTTGCTCACGATAAGGCGTTGCCGTTCGAGCCGTTGGTGCCGAACGCCACCACTATTGAGGCGATGAAAGAAGCTCGTTGTGGTGGTTTACAGTCGTTTGCTACCGTCGATAGTCTTATGGCGGACCTGAATGCGAACGATTGAGCAGACTGGCCAGTTCAAACGCGACTTCAAACGCGAAATCAAAGGCACCCATCGACGTGCGCTGGCAGGCGACTTTGTTGCTGTCATCACGTCCCTGGCGAATAATCAACCGCTGGCCGACAAGTACCGAGATCACGCTCTGACCGGCGATTGGAAAGATCACCGGGACTGTCACATCAGGCCCGATCTGGTGTTGATTTACCGCAAACCGGATGATGCTGTGTTGCAACTTGTTCGTCTTGGCTCGCATAGCGAACTTAGTCTGTGAGCGACTGGCCGTCAACGGCATCTTTAAGATAATGTGCTGGTTTAGCGTGAATCTTCCAAACGGCACCATTGCCAAAAACAGGTCTTTGTTGTAGCCTTTTTCTCTTTGATGGCGATTATGTTTTGTTTGTTGCGGTGCCCAAGGGATGGCCATGGATATGCCGAACATTAAGATTTTCATCAGTTACAGCCGTACGGATGCCGAAGTTTTGGAAGCCTTTCTACCTTTTTTGAAACCTTTGCTACGTGAAAAATTGGTTAGTGTCTGGTACGACGGCCAAATCGAAAAAAGTACAGAGTGGGAAAAGGAAATTGCCAAGGCCGTGAAAGAGGCCAATGTTGCCGTGCTCTTTGTTTCACAGGATTTTTTGGCCTCGGATTTTATCTGGGAAAAAGAACTGGCACCGTTGTTAGAATCTTGGAAGGGAGGAACGCTGACCATCCTCCCGGTTTTTGTACGTCCTTCAGATGTTGAGGGAACTCAACTCCCTTTTCTCCATCCCGATACGGGAGAAAAAATTACTTTGGCCATCATTCAGGGATATGCCAGTTCAGAGAGAACATTGGCAGACATGGATCCGGTTGAACGAGAGAAGATTTTTGTGACGTTGATAAGGGACATCCGCAAACTGGCTAAAAAAGAAGGTAGCAAGCCGGGCCGGGAAACTGTCGTTCCCGCAGTTTGTGCCCCCGCCATCCTGGAACCCCTGCGGGGGCTGCGTCTGCTGCGGGTGCCGGGGGGGATTTTCACCATGTGGGATGACCATGAAAGAAACAGCGAAGAACCGGCGCATCAGGTAGAACTCTCTCCCTACTGGCTGGCAGAAACCCCAGTGACTAACAATTACTTTGGTCTTTTTATCCGTGCGACCGGACATCGAGAACCTTCATATTGGCGAGATGAAGAGTATTCCGATCCCCAGCAACCGGTGGTTGGGGTAAATTGGCATGATGCCATAACATTTTGCGACTGGCTCTCCGAGGAGTGCGGCCATGAATTTTTCCTGCCCAGCGTGGCACAATGGGAATATGCGGCTCGTGGCACCGATGGCCGCCGCTACCCCTGGGGGAATGAAAAACCTAAAAAGAAGCCGGCCTGTTACGGTTTGTCTCTGGAGACGGGCAAGCCGACACGAGTTGGGCAATATCCCGCAGGCCGTGGTCCTTTCGGCCATTTCGATCTGGCCGGCAATGTCTGGGAATGGTGCCGGGATGTTTGGGATAAAGATGCCAATAAAAAACGCACCGAGGCAGTGACCAAAGATCCCTTTGTCAACGGAAATCCCTCAGATGCTCATCCAATCAGGGGCAGGTCTTGGTTTCACGCGGCCGGCTACCGCCAGGCCGCCGTCCGTATCGGCAGCGTCGCCAGCGTCAGCAACAGCTTCCTCGGCTTTCGTCTCGCCGCCCCCGCCAGCACGGTTGATCCTTGATTTTATTGTTTTTTGTTGGTGGCCAGTTGGCTTGCTCAATGGTTATAAAAGAAGCATCCCGTGTCGTTGCCAAAAATAAAAGTTTGTTGTATCCTTTTACTTTGTAAGCACCACTTTATTCCGTTTATTGCAATGATGAATGGGGGAGCGCGGGCATGTCGAATGCAAAAATCTTCATAAGTTACAGTCATAAAGATGCGGATGTTCTCGATGCTTTTCAACCTTTTTTGAGCGTTTTGAAACGCGATGAACTGGTCGATGTTTGGACAGATCGGGACATTGAAGAGGGAGATGAGTGGCACAAGAAAATTGAAGAGTCCCTGCATGCGGCAAATATAGCCATTGTATTTATTTCAGAAAATTTTTTGGCTTCCGATTATATTTATAAAAATGAACTTCCCCACCTTTTGCGTGCCCAAACCGGGGGTGAACTCAAAATTTTTCCAGTATTTGTAAGCCCTTCCACTGTCACACAAACCTGCATTCCCTTTGTTCATCCCCAAACTGAGGAGAAAAAATCCATCTCCTTAAGTATCTTTCAGGGATATGGCACCCCCAGTCGAACACTGGCGCACATGGGAAAGGTTGAGCGAGAGGAAATTTTTGAAAAATTGTCCTCACGCATCCGCAAATTGGCGACAGCACCCCCGAGTCATTCAAGCAAAGACCCCTATTCCGTTTGGGCACTGGCCAAATTTGGCCATCTGTCACTGCGCGGGGTGGATGGGGGTGATATTCCCTTGGATCTGGACAAGGTTTTTGTGCCCCTCAGAATTTCGCAGCGTGCCTTTGGTGCCGATCTTGAGCAACGGCAGGGAACAATTGCCGATCGGGCCAGGGAGAAAGGGGCAGGTGATGTGGAATTGGAGGATGTCTTTAAGCATCTGGATGGCCGTTTGTGCCCAAGAGTGGTGTTGTTCGGCGAGCCAGGGGCGGGAAAAACTACATCACTGAAAAAAATTCTTCATCTCTGTCTCACCCATGGGTCACAAACGTTGGGTCTTCCTGTTGGAATAACGCCGATTTTTCTGCGTTTGCGCCATTTTGGCGAGGCGTTTCTCCACAGACCGCTCAAAGATTTTATCAACCAGGAACTGGACGAGCTTTCCGGCAGTCGTTTTCCAGCGGAGTTGGACCGGGATTTGTGGAATGGCGGTAAGTTATTGTTGCTGTTTGATGGTTTGGATGAGATTGCCGATTCTGGTCTGCGGGCCAAAGTGGCACAGCGTATCAGCCGTTACCTAGTGGGTTTGCGCGAACAAAAAAATATTTACGCCGCTGTCTCCTGCCGCTATGCCGGTTATACGGAAGGAGTGCGACTGGAGGGATTTTTCCCTCTGGATGTCAGACCTTTGGATGCGGCGCAGGTGGAGCACTTTGTCTCGGTCTGGTTTGATGAGGCTTGCAAACGTTTGGGGAAAGACATGGCGAAGGAGGCGAAAGAACGCTCCCTGCGTCTGCTGCAAACCATGGACGAGAAGACCTATTCCGACCAGCGCATCCGGGGGTTGATGGGCAATCCACTGTTACTGACCCTGCTGTGCGTCGTAGTGCTCAGAGGGGGGGAAATTCCCAAAAAAAGGGCGGCGTTTTACCAAAAATGTTTGGAAATCATGCTGGCAACATGGCGCAAAGACCAGGCAGATGGAGAACCTTTGCTTGATCTGAAAGAGAGCCTGGGTATTCTGCGCCCCCTGGCCTGGAAGCTTCATAACGAAAACAGATTCGACAATTGCAAACGGTTGGAGTTCGCCAAATTTGCCGAGAAGTGTCTGGTGGGAAAAAAAGATGCCCCAACCGGCTTGAAAGTGTTGGAATGGCTCAACCGGGATACGGGGGTTTTTATTGAATACGCGCCAAATACATACGGTTTCATGCATTTGGGGTTGCAAGAATATCTGGCGGCGCGCCATGCAATAAGGGAGGCGGACGACAATCTTTTGCAATTTCTGGCTGGGCAGGCGGATGAAAAATGGTGGCGCGAGGTATTTTTGCTCCTGGTGGGTATCCCGGAACACAAACTTTTTGCGCCACTCATGCAGCTTCTTTTGCCAGGCGTCCTGAAGGAAGACCGGGCCGATTTGCTGCGGGAACTTTTGACCGAGGCGGAACAGCCCGATTTTGCATTTTTCGCCGAAGCGTTAACCAATGAAAAAACCCCGGTGGAATCATTGACGGCGATTTTGCGTTTGCTCAAGGGGGTGAGCGATCCTCTGGTCTTGGAGTCTGCCCGGAAGCTTAGAGAGCATGCTGACGAAAATATTTCTGGCCTTGCCCGTGGAATTTTGGGCGAAGAAGGGGCTGCGGCGGGAAAAGATTATGACCTGTTGCTGATCCATCGACCCGATGACGGAGACGCGGCTCGTGAACTTGCCCGAATGTTGCTGGAAAAAGGTTTGCGTTCCTGGACGAACCCGAAACGGGGGTGGGAGGCAGACACATGGTTACAACATTTGGATGACATTCGCGTCCAGGTCCAGGCTGTTGTCTTTTTGATGGGGAAAAATTTATCTTTTTGGGGGGACCAGGAGGAGGCCGAAGATGGGTTGGATTATCTGGCCACGGATTGTCGGTTGATCGCCTTTTTGCCAGCACCGGGCCGCCATGCAAAACCGAGACTTCCGGCCTCTCTAAGCGAAAAAAGGGTCATGGTTCTGGATGTCCCTGCCACCTTGGCAATGGGGGCAAATATTTTAGCCAATGCCGTACAAGGTGGTGGCAGGTCGGGCCAGAAAATTAGCGTTTCCATAGAGGACAGGATACACTTTATAGATCGGGCCACCGCCATCCTGGAACCCCTGCCGGGGCTGCGTCTGCTGCCGGTGCCAGGGGAGATTTTTACCATGGGGGATGATCATGGAAGTTACGACGACGAAAAACCGGCGCATCAGGTAGAACTCTCTCCCTATTGGCTGGCGGAAACCCCGGTGACCAACCAGCACTTTGGGAATTTTCTCAGGGCGACCAAACAACGGGAACCTGCATATTGGCGAGATAAAAAGTTTTCCGATCCCCAGCAACCGGTGGTGGGGGTGGCTTGGCATGATGCCGTAGCTTTTTGCGACTGGCTCTCCAAAGAGTCTGGCAATAAATTTTTCCTGCCCAGCGAGGCGCAATGGGAATATGCGGCTCGTGGCACCGATGGTCGCCGCTACCCTTGGGGTAATAACGATCCTACAAAGGAGCTGGCCTGTTATGATTTATCTACGGAGACGGGCAAGCCAGCACTGGTGGGGCAATATCCCGCAGGCCGTGGCCCTTTCGGCCATCTCGATCTGGCCGGCAATGTCTGGGAATGGTGCCGGGATGTTTGGGATAAAGATGCCTATAAAAAACGCGCCGGGGCGGTGACCAAAGATCCCTTTGTCAACGGAAATCCCGCAGATGCTCATCCAGTCAGGGGCGGGTCCTGGCGTCTCCCGGCCGTCGGCCTCCGGGCCGCCATCCGCGTCGGCTACGGCGCCGGTTTCCGCTTCGGCTACCTCGGCTTTCGTCTCGCCGCCCCCGCCAGCACGGTTGATTCTTGATTTTATTGTTTTTTTGTTCTTTGTGGGGGTCCAGGGGGCTTGCCCCCTGGTTTTGCAAAATGACAAAATAGTGCCGTTTTTTGTCATTTTGGTTGACAAATGTGTCACTTTGCCTTAGATTTTGTCACTTCAGTGTCCGTTTGTCAGGGTGGTTGTCACTTCGGAAGTGACAAAGTGACAAAATAAAGGGGGGGGAGTGTCACTTTGGATCTTACACTTTCGGAAACGGCCATTGTTCTGGGCAAAACACCCCGGCAAGTGCGCTATCTCATCAAGACCGGCACCCTGACGGCGAAGAAGAAAAACGGATGTTGGGTCATCGACAACACCGACTTGCCCCTTGCCCCAGCCGAACGCCAAGCCATGGCCCGCCGTGCCGAAGTCGCCCAACAGGCGATGGCGGAAGCAACAGCCCCCCTGCAAAAAGCAGCGACGCAGGAGCCTGCATCCTTGGTAAAGGGACGCGTGGAGGGAGACAAAGAGAAAAAGACCTACTCTGTCACCGATTTAAAAACGTTCACCCTGGGGGCGCAAATTCACCGGGAGATCGAAAGCCATTTGGGCCGGGAAGATCCGGCCAGGCTCTGCCTTTTCGATGCCTTGAAAATGCTCTGTCGTGGATGCCACGCCTTCCAACCGCCGCAAAAAGAGGCCCGTTTTACCGAGGCCCGTGAAGCGGCAGCGGATGCGGTGGCCTTTTTGCTGCTGGAGGGGGATGGGAACGATCGGCAACGCATGGTCCTGGCCGAACGCATTGAAACCGAACTGATTCCCAAATTGGCAGCACTGGCCGCCAGTCAGGAAAAACGAACACGCAAAAAAGGTCGCGAGAGCCTCCGTGGTTTTTTCCCTGGATCCCTGGGCGAATGACACAGCCTGCGCCGATCTACGGTGCCACCCTGCAACTGGCCGCCATGGTTCTCCAAACGACCGAAACCTGGGATACCAGAGGAGGCACCCAGCCGTTGCCAAAACGATTGCAGGAGGGTGCGCTGCGTCTTGTGGATCATGTGGTGTTGGCCCTGGGTGGCTTTGACCGCCGACAACGTCTCACTGCGGCCGATGCCGAACTGCAAACCCTGCGGGCGCATCTGTTCCTGGCACTGCAACTGGACCTTATGGAGGAGGAACGCTTTCTGGCTTTGGCCGAGGCGACCCATCATGTGGGCCGGCAGTTGGGGGGATGGATCAAAAAGATCCAGGAAAAATCCCCATGATCCCCCGCCCCAGACCTTTGGGTCCGCTCCCACGCAGCAGATCACTTGCCCCCCAGAAAAAACGCCGTTATGCTCGCCATGGGACGCTTCGGAATAATTGAAGCTCGTGCTTTTTTTTTCCTTATGGACCCCACACGGGGCGGGTCCTGGCATCACCCGGCCGACAACCTCCGGGCCGCCATCCGCAACGACAACGACGCCGGCAACCGCAACGACAACCTCGGCTTTCGTCTCGCCGCCCCCGCCAACACGACGGCAGCCCCGCCGTGCAGAAGCTGCCCTGGCGCCATGATCATGCGCCGAAACATCCAACGCCCACCCGTTCTCGTAGGTGCCAAACACCGAGCGTCCGGGTGGGCCTTTATTCATTCATGTGTGGTCATGCGTCGATTCGGTAACCTGTTTGAAGACATTGCCTCTCCGAACAATCTGTGGCGGGCGTGGCGGGAATTTTCCCAGGGAAAAAGTCGTCGCCCCACAGTGGTGGCGTTTGCCTGGCGCGCCGACCAGGAAATCTTTCATTTGCACCAGGAATTGATGGCGGACAGCTACCGTCCCCAAGGCTATCACCTGAAGATGATCCACGAACCCAAACGCCGTCTGGTGGCGGCCGCACCGGTACGGGACCGGGTGGTTCATCATGCCATTTACCGGGTGCTGGCACCAAGGCTGGATCCCGGACTGATTCGGGAGACCTGGGCTTGTCTGCCGGGACGAGGGAGCCGCAGAGCCGAAATCGCCTGCTTGGGGGCCATGCGAAAGTTCCCCTGGCGATTGGCACTGGATATACGTCACTATTTCCCCAGCATCGATCATGCCATTCTCATGGAAGATGTCATGGCGCGGCGCATCAAAGACCGGCGTTTGCTGAAATTGCTTGGGGAAATCTGCCGCAGTGGCGATGGTCTCTATCGCCAACCAGGAATGGCGGAATTTCTTGGGTTTCCACCCGATTTTCCACCAGCGGGGTGTGGGCTGCCCATCGGCAATCTGACCAGCCAGTGGCAGGCCAACCATTATCTTTCCGGCCTGGACCATCATTGCAAACGGATCCTTGGAGTTCCAGCCTACCATCGTTATATGGACGACATGCTTTTCTTTGCCCACTCCAAGAGCCAGTTGGAGAAGACCCGCGCGGCGGTGGCGGCATGGCTATGGGACCATCGCCGCCTGAAACTGAAACATCCCAACGCCGCCGTCCTGTCCACCAGGCGACCCATGACCTGGCTGGGCAAACGAATTTCCACCGCCGGCATCAACCCAAGCCGTCGCCAACTTCAAAAAATGCAACGCCGAATGACAGCCCTGGTCCGCCAGGGCGACGAAAAGACCATCCGTCACTCTGTCGCCTCTTACCGGGGGATGCTCTTGTAAGATGGATTGACAAAGTGTCGTTCCTAAAGTGACACTTTGTCAGTTTGTCAGGCTGCGATTGACACTTTTTACATGTAAAGTGACAAAAACAGGGGCAAAATGACAAAAAACAGCCCTGTTTTGTCATTTTGCAAAACCAGGGGGCAAGCCCCCTGGACCCCCACAAAGAACAAAAAAACAATAAAATCAAGGATCAACCGTGCTGGCGGGGGCGGCGAGACGAAAGCCGAGGTTGACGGAGCGGTAGCCGGCGACAGAGCCGTTGCGGAGGGCGGCCCGGAGGCCGCCGGCCGGGTGAAGCCAGGACCCGCCCCGCACCACCTTCGGTGGTCCGAATTTTTTGATATCCTCGTCAGACCAATCCCCATCCGTCCATGGACTTCGACTCCATTCCCCAACGTTGCCCGCCAGATCGCAATGGTCATAGGGTCCATTGCCGAGGGGATACAACCCCACCGGGGAAGGAGATCCAATTTTCCCGGCATAATTGGCGTGCTCCTCCGTTGGCTCCTTTGTGCCCCAGGGGTAGTCTCTCTGGTCTGGGGTCGCCGCCTTTTCCCAGTCGTTTGCATCGGGCAAAAAAATGGATACCCCTTTCTGTCGGGTCAGCCAAAGACAATAGGCGGAAGCCTCACACCAGGAGACCCCAACCACGGGGCGATTGGGGTGGTCCAACTGTTGGGGCCAGTCTGCCGGTTCGGCCCACTTTCCAGCCTGGCGGAAGGTCCAGGCATGCTCCTCCTGCCAATAGTCGAGGTTGTCATAACCGCCCTCTTCGACAAAACGTTGGTATTCCTGTACCGTCACCGGATATCTTCCCAGGGCGATGTCGGTGCCGGGAACCTTGATAAAATTTTTCCTCCATTGGTCCTCGGCCAAGCGCGGATCTCCCCCCTGACCCAGGGCTTCCGCTGCCGGCAACCGCTCCTTGATGGGCACTTTGGTCGCACCCTCCAGGGTAAAAATATCCATGGCCCGATCCAGCACCCGCTGGTATCGCTTTTGGATCTCCGCCTGGGGTCGGTATTGATACACTTTGATAGGTTCCAGGATGCGTCCCATGACCCCGGCCATGCGGGCAGCATCAGCCAGTTTTCTGCCGGAATATTTTTTCTGCACCCGGGACAACAAGTCATCCACTTTATTGCTGCCGCCGCCATCCAAAAGCACGCCAGGGAAAAGATCGATCGTTTCCCGCCACTGAGCGTCTTCCAGTCGGTCGGCTACCACCGGCCACCATCCGCTGTCCCTGTCGTCTCGCATCCAGGCCAGTTCTTGCGCTGCCAGATATTCCTGAAAGGTCAAATGCCAAAACCCAAACTGGTCTTTGTTTTTTTCCAATAAAATATTGCTGTGCAACGCTTCAAAACGCAGCCATTCGCTTATGAAATCACAAACTTGAGAAAAACCAACATCGGAAAAATAACGGGTTACCAAAGGACGCACGATTTCGCAGGTCTCTTGCAGGTCAAAAGTCGCTCGCTTGTTCCCCTTTCGCCCTCCCATCATGGCAAAAGCGATGGCACTGAATGCCTCCAAGGCAAAGCGATTATTGTACCCATGGCTTTTGCGGATTTCTTCATGGCTATTCAACAACCAAGAGATCACCACCTTGTAAACCAACGACCGTCCTTCGGGCAATTGACCCCTGTTCCAATGGACCACGCACAAACAGGTCAACATCACCGGATTGGCCGCCAGCTTGCGGATGGCAGGCCGGTCCAGGATGGCTTTTTTCATGGCCCCGGCTTTTTCCCCCGCTTCACCGAAAGGTTCAACCTCGATGGGGTGATTATACAGGGCGGCACTCCATCGGTTGATGAATTCACGGGTTTCCGCTGCGCCGAAGGGATCGATCACCACCCGGTGAAACCCCATGCTCTCCAGTTTTTCCGCCGCGAAGGGACGACTGGTGACCACCATCGTGCAGTTAGGCCAATGGCTTTCAGCATCCCGAAAGATGGCAAACACCCGCTCCCTGACACCCGCATCCGACACTTCGTCCAGGCCATCCAGGAGCAAAAGAACCTCACCCGCTTCAAGCGACGATTGCCAGTGGCTGCTCCAGGCCGGATCTCGATTGGCTCCCTTGGTGTTTCGCAGCAGGTCCAACAAGCGAAAACGGTCATCCTTCCCGTGCAAGGCGTTGTCCCCGGTCAGGAAGACTGCCAAATCCGACAGCTTGAGAAACAATGGTTTTGGGGCTGGGCGGGTATCGTCCATTCCCAGATACTCTTTGCGCCAGCTCCCCCCCTTGGGACACACCTCTCCCAATAAATCCTTGGCCAGCATGGCGGCGGCCAAATGTAAAAAAGTTGTCTTGCCCGAACCGGGATCGCCTTCGATGAAAAGACGTTTGTGTTGCGGCAACAGACCAGCCAGGGAGACCTCCTCCAGCTCTCGCCCAATGCCAGAGATCGTCATCCTGTCATTACGGCTTTTCAAAGAGGTGTAAAGATTTTCTATGGGATACTGATGGGCCGCGTTTCCACCCCCGTCACCGGCACCTATGCCGATAATCCTGATATGGCGCGTGCGGTCCAGGAGTCCTTGCAGCCAGGGAGTCAAATCAATGGAAGACGGTTCATCCCTGGGGAGGGTGGGTGACTCTTGTTTTCTGTCCTCAAAGTATTTTTTCTCTACCTGGATGTGCGCCACCATGATTTCGCCAAACTTGACGGTCAATTCATCCCGGGTCCAGGGGCGATCCTCCGGGTACGCCAACTCCGGGTGTGACCGCAACCCGTGGGTACTCCAGTCATCCCAAAAAAACTTCGACGCCACCAGAACCAGGGGATTTTCCTGACGATCTTCGAGTAAGGTCTTGATCCAGGGATGATCGATAAGCCGCGCCGCTTCGGTCAACGCGGCACCCAAATATTGATCGCCTTGGAGACCGACACTCCCCAGGGTTAGCCCCACCCGCAAGCGCAAAGGATATCCGGTGTGCGCCGCATTATCCGTTCTTAGAAAATTTTCCAGATTCAAAGCAAAACGCATGGCCACTGGCGTCGAAAAGCCTTCCAGGTAAAGATAATAGCCATCTCCGGTCCCATGCCGGAGAATTTGTTCCGGATCGGCAAATCCAATCAAGGGTTGCAAGCTTTTCCTGAGTACCTCCTGTAACCGCTTGACCACGGCAGCCTGCTCATCCACCGTCCTGAGTTGGCTGAAAGCCTCCATGTCCACAGTGACGATAGGAATGGGGGAAGGCAGTTTTTGCATTTTAAAAATTTCCCTGGATTTGGATAGATGCCTTTATACCGACACGTATGAATTATCGCATACACCATACCCTCAGGGCACGGTTTTTTGCTTTTTTGCGCGGCTCCACAGACTAAAAACCCAGAAAACCGGGAATTAACTTCAATCAGATCCCATCGGCTTTACTCCCATGGGATAGTGCGGATATGATCCGGGCATGGCAATCTGCAAACCTTTCCGCCCCTGTTTATAACCCCTCCTATGGAAACAGCCGCCTTGTTTCAGATGGTGTGTGATTTTGAACCTTGTGGCGATCAGCCCCAGGCCATCGCCGCTTTGGTAGATGGTCTGCGGCAAGGACGACGCGACCAGGTGTTGCTGGGGGTCACCGGGTCGGGAAAAACCTTCACCATGGCCAAGGTGATCGAAACCCTGGGCCGCCCGGCACTGATCCTCGCCCACAACAAAACTCTGGCTGGGCAACTCTACAGCGAAATGCGTTCCTTTTTTCCCAACAATGCCGTGGAGTATTTTGTTTCCTATTATGACTATTACCAACCCGAAGCCTACGTCCCCCGCACCGATACCTACATTGAAAAAGATTCCGCCATCAACGAACAGATCGACCGCATGCGTCACTCCGCCACCCAGTCGATCCTCACCCGCCGGGATGTGGTGATCGTCGCCTCGGTTTCGTGCATCTACGGTATCGGCTCTCCCGAAGCCTATCAGGAAATGTCGCTGCACCTGCTTAGAGGCGATGAAATCGATCAAAGAACTCTGTTGAAAAAGCTGGTGGAAATTCAATTTCAACGCAACGATGTCGATTTTCAACGGGGGCGGTTTCGGGTCCGGGGTGACACCATCGAGATTTTCCCCCCCCACGAGGAAGAACGCGCCATACGCGTTGAAATGTTCGGCGATACCATCGATCGCATTTGCACTATCGATCCCCTGACCGGGCGCGTCGGCAGCGAAATCACCCATGTGATCCTGTTTCCCGCCAGCCATTATGCCACCCACCGGAGCACGGTTCTCAGGGCCATCGAAGAAATCAAGCGCGATCTGGTGGACCGACTGGCCTGGTTTCAAAGCAACAACCGCCTGCTGGAGGCCCAAAGGTTGGAAAGCCGGACCTTGTACGACCTGGAGATGATCCAGGAGGTGGGGTATTGCAGCGGCATTGAAAATTACAGCCGCTACCTCAGCGGTCGTGCCCCGGGGGAACCCCCTCCCACCCTGATCGAATATCTACCCAAAGATGCCTTGTTGTTCGTGGACGAAAGCCATGCCACCCTGCCGCAGGTACGGGGCATGTTCAAGGGCGACCGCTCGCGCAAAGAAACTCTTGTAGAACATGGATTCCGCCTGCCCTCGGCCCTGGACAATCGCCCGCTGACCTTTGAAGAATTTGACCGCATGCGCCCGGTCAGCATTCATGTGTCGGCCACCCCCGCCGCCCTGGAAACCGAAAAAGCCCAAGGGGCCGTCGTCGAACAAATCGTCCGCCCCACGGGACTTCTGGAACCGGTGTGTACCATCCGGCCCGTGGAAGGCCAGGTGGATGGGTTGCTGGAAGAAATTCGTCTGACGGTGGGGACGGGGCATCGGGTGTTGGTCACCACCCTGACCAAACGAATGGCCGAGGATCTTACCGATTATCTCCAAGATTTGGGGGTTCGGGTGCGTTATCTCCACTCCGACATCGACACCCTGGAGCGGCTGGAAACCATCCGTGATTTGCGTCAGGGCGATTTTGATGTCCTGGTGGGCATCAACTTGCTGCGCGAAGGCTTGGACATACCGGAAGTCGGATTGGTCGCCATCCTTGATGCCGACAAGGAAGGATTTTTGCGTTCGGAAACCTCGTTGATTCAAACCATCGGCCGGGCCGCCCGTAACGTCCACGGTCGGGTATTGTTGTATGCCGACCGGATGACCGGTTCCATGCAACGGGCACTGGATGAAACCGACCGCCGCCGCCGGCTCCAGGTCGCCTTCAACGAAAAACATGCCATCACCCCTCGGTCCGTTTCCAAAGGGGCCATGCTCATGCCGGGGTACAACCCCTATGGGGCCTCCCAGAAAATTAAAGAGGAACGGGAAAAAGATGAAAGGTCTTTGCAGGTTGCGGAAGTGGGGGAAAAATATACCCCTGCCGCAGACGATCTGAAACGGTTGATTCAGGAGACCAGAAAAAAAATGCTCGCCGCTGCCAAAGATACAGAATTTGAGTTGGCCGCTCGCTACCGGGATCGCCTGCGAGAACTGGAAAGAAAAGAATTATTGTTGGATCGTCCCGACAAGCGGGAGAAAAAATCATGATTGGGGGTGGTTGGTCGCGACGGGTTGCCGAGATTCAGCCCTTTCATGTCATGGAGGTAATCAACGCCGTTAAACGTCTGGAGGCCCAGGGACGCCACATCATCCGGCTTGAGGTGGGCGAACCCGATTTTCCCACCCCTCCGCCGGTTCTGGCTGCGGCCCATCAATCTCTGGAACGGGACCAGACCCGCTATACCGCCGCCATGGGGGTGGCCGAATTGCGTCAGGCGGTGGCCGATTGGTATCGACGCCAATACAACGTCCGCATCGATCCCGCACGCATCGTCATCACTCCGGGAACCTCGGGGGCCTTTTTGCTGGCCTTTGGCATTTTGCTCGATCCTGGTGATCGTGTGGCCATCTCCGATCCCGGTTACCCCTGTTATCCCAACATGATCCGCCTCCTGGGGGGCGAGCCGGTTCCTGTCGCGGTAGGACCGGAACACGACTATCAACTGTCCCCCAAACTTTTAAAACCCGCCGTGGAAAAAGGATTGAAAGCGGCACTTGTCACCAGTCCGTCCAACCCCACCGGGACTTTGATCTCCGATGCGGCCATGGCCGAGGTCATCACCCTGGTGGAAGGCCATGGAGGTTACGTCATCTCCGATGAAATTTATCACGGTATCACCTACGAACGCCCGGCCCGCACCGCCTTGGAATTTTCCCAGGAGGCCATTGTCATCAACGGGTTTTCCAAATTTTTCGCCATGACCGGCTGGCGGCTGGGTTGGATCATCGTCCCCCCATCCGCCTTGCGCCATGTGGAATCCCTGCAACAAAATCTTTTCATCAGTGCCCCTACCCTGTCCCAATACGCCGCCCTGGCTGCCTTTCAATGCGAAGAATCCCTGAAGCAACAGGTTCAGGCCTTTGATCGCAACCGTATTTTTTTGGTGGAGCAGCTGCGCCGTCTGGGTTTTATCATTCCGGTGATGCCCACCGGGGCTTTTTATGTCTATGCCGATGCCAGCCAAATTCTGCAACGAACAGGCCACCCCGATACCCGGTCCTTTTGTGCTGATTTGCTGGAACACAGTGGCGTTGCGGTGACTCCGGGCCTGGATTTTGGTCAGCACAAGGCCAGACAACACCTGCGTTTTTCTTTTGCCACAACCATGGAAAACGTTCAGGAGGGGGTCGCCCGGCTCACCGCACATTTGCAAGGATTCCCCGCCCCGACAAGCAACTCGACGGGGCGGGGGGCAAAAAAGTTGAGTCCTGCCAGGGGGGGGGAAAAGGACTCAACCCGGTGAAGGTCGGCATCTCGATCTGGAAAGGTCGCTTCCGACTTCACCTATACCTCTTTGACAATTGGACTGGGGAAAAGTTCCATGGCGACTGTGAGCAATTTTCAACCCTGCGTATTTTTTTCCCACGGCAAGGAAGGAACGCCATGGGGCAGCAAAATTCAACGTCTGGCGGAGGTCGCCAAGGGGGAAGGGTTTGGGGTGGAAAGTCCCGACTTTCGTGATCTGCATGGGGCGGAGTTGCGGGTGGAAAAATTATTGCAAAGTGTACCCCGCAACCATCCGGCACTGGTATTGGTGGGGTCGAGCATGGGGGGGTATCAATCTATTGTCGCCTCGCAACAATTAAAACCCAGGGGACTTTTTCTCCTGGCCCCCGCCATAGGTTTGAAAACCGGAGAATACGCCAATCCCAACCCCATTCCCTGCGCCGGAAAAATGGCCGCTGTCCATGGTTGGGACGATGATGTGGTCGCATCAGACCAGGTCATCGCCTTTTGCCGCCTCCATCGAATCCCCCTGACGCTCCTCCCCGATGGTCACCGTTTGCTAAATGTTATCGACGACATCGCTGTTTCTTTTCGCCAATTTTTAAAAACCCTTTCTTAAAAAACCGAGGTTATATTGATTGGATCAACCTAAATCCGGCAGTTGAAACCGTGGATATCTAAAAATATTTCTGAGAAAATACGCGGATGGACACGAACACTCTCTCTTTATCGGCTCACCTATCTGGTGAGGGGTTGGTGCCGACTTTACCACCGGTTGCCGTGGAACCGTTTGGGCTTGGCAACCTGTTCCACCGCCAGCAAAAACTCCCCAATAAACACCTCTAGCAGGGGCATCTTTGCCGCCGCCAGCAGGGCACTCTCCAACCGGATATGCCGGAATCCATTCAAACAGGAGGGCTACACGCCTCCTATCTGCGGTCTTTGGCCCCTGAGTCGTCGCTCAGGTCCCGTCCCCGGTCTTCAGTTCGGATAGGTTCATGGGGGGTCGTTTGGTTGGTGATTATTATCGATGGGAGCGTACTTTACGGGCGTTTGTGGTGGGTGGGAAGGAAATTTGAAAATTTTCCTTACAAGCATTCTGGGAAGATTTTGATACGGAGATGGTTACAACTGATGATACCCATTGAAACTCAGTCCAAAATTTGAGCATTATGCGGACGGATGCAGGACAGGGGAGAACCCTCGATGATGAGACTTCCGAAATCGGACAATACAGCATGGGTAACAATATAATATGATAATAGATTCATATCGTTCGCCTACAGATTTCTTAAGAGGACTTGTGCTGTTCGGTATCACAGCATTACTCAGATGAGTGATCACTCGACCCTCGGTCTCCGCTTAACGCCTCACGGGAACCTCGTCATCGATGAGGCTGAAAATTTTCTTACCCTAGAAGAGGCAGTAGCTACGCGTTTAGCCCGTGCCTTTGGCCAGGGAGCTGGCTTTGGTCTAATGCAGTTGGGTGCTGGTGAAGTGGGACGGTCGCTACCACCGATATTCGGTTGGTGGCGCGGTTTTGCAGCCCGCTATGTAACGGGTCTCTGCCTGCACGCATCGGACGGATTCTTCAATGTCCCACCGCCTACTGACGGTGAACTTGCCTCCCTGGTTCTGGCTGCACCCATGATGCCCGGGAGCGAGTATCTGAGCAAAGATACTCTGCTTGAATTGTGGAAGAAACTTGATGGGGCTTTTTCTGCCTCCATTGCTGAGGCGGGAACGGATCTGCAGGCCTTTCTTCAAGGGTTGAACCCGGTCTGGAATCTGGTTGGCAGGGTACATTTTAATTTGGCAGAAAATCGCCGTGATCCAGAATTACCCTTTGCTTTCATGGCGACGTACACCACACGCCTTTCTGCCGATGCCAAGGCCCAGCATGTTCAACTTGGCCAAGCCCTGCGTGAATACGCTGGTGCGGCCAATCGTGACAAACTTCTCTCGCTTCTGGTGCCGGTACAACGTGCCGCAGAACGTTGCAACTGGTTGAAGGCCATGGTCGATGCAGGGGAGATTTTCCACCCACTGCGATGGAGTCCCAGTGAAGCCGCTCAGTTTCTCTCCAGCGTGCCGGACCTTGAAGCCTCTGGCGTTGTGGTGCGCATGCCTTCCACTTGGCACTCCAGCCGACCTGTACGACCGCGCGTCAAAGCGACAGTGGGATCAAAGGTTCCATCGGCTGTTGGCCTTGATGGACTGTTGGATTTTCGTATGGAAGTCATGTTGGAGGGCGAGCCGCTTAACGACCAGGAAATTGCCATGCTTCTCGCCGGTACCGACACTCTGGTTTTGCTTCGTGGCCAATGGGTAGAAATTGATCGCGACCGTCTTGAACTTGCTATGCGGCAATTCAAGGAGGCTGAAGCACTGGCTAAGAAAGGTGGCCTTTCTTTTTCAGAAGCAATGCGCATGTTGGCAGGTACCTCCTTTGTTGATGACGATAGCAGCAATATAACTGCCACCGACTGGTCACAGGTAACTGCAGGTCCTTGGTTGGCGGAAACGTTGAAAGCTTTACGCAATCCCAACGATGGCAATGTTAATCCTGGGCCGGCCTTGAAGGGCACTCTTCGTTCTTACCAAAAAGCAGGTGTTGAATGGATGCATCTGTTGAGCAGACTTGGGCTTGGTGCATGTCTTGCTGATGATATGGGACTCGGAAAAACAATTCAGGTTCTATCTTTACTTTTGGTGCAGAAACAAACAGATGGGAAAAAACAGCCAAGTCTATTGGTAGCACCAGCTTCGCTCCTTGCCAACTGGGCAGCAGAAATTGAACGTTTTACCCCTAGGCTGAAAGCTCAGATCGTACACCCTTCGACGATGACTGCCGATCAACTGAAAGGATTGACATCGGACTGGTTCAAAGGCCTCGATCTTGGAATCACCAGTTATAGTACCCTCCTGCGATTGCCAGTCCTGGAAGAAACCCACTGGCACATGGTCGTTCTCGATGAAGCGCAGGCGATCAAAAATCCGAGTGCCAAACAGACGCGGGCTGCAAAGGCCCTGAAGGCAAAATCCCGTATCGCCCTGACAGGAACGCCGGTAGAGAATCGTCTGAGCGATCTATGGTCGATTTTCGATTTCATCAACCCAGGTCTTCTCGGAACATCCAAACAATTCAACGGATACTCCAAAAAGCTGTCGGAACGAGAACACAACCCTTATGGCCCTCTGAGGGAACTTGTGCGTCCCTACATCCTACGACGAATGAAGACGGACAAGTCGGTTATTTCCGACTTGCCGGACAAAACAGAAGTCAGGGCACACTGCACCCTAAGCCGCAAACAGGCTGCCCTCTACACGCAAACCGTGTCGGATTTAACCAAGGCACTGGAAGAGGGGGTCGAAGGAATCCAACGCAAGGGTTTGATTTTGGCAACCATGATGCGCCTCAAACAAATTTGCAACCATCCATCCCAGTGGCTGAATGACCATTCGTGGGCAGAGGAAGACAGCGGGAAGTTTGCTCGCCTACGGGAGATTACTGAAGTAATTGCGGATCGACAGGAAAAAATGCTTATTTTTACACAGTTCCGCGAAACTACAGCACCGCTGGAGACATTTCTGGCAAGTATCTTCGGTCGCCCGGGTTTGATACTTCATGGCGAAATCGCCGTAAAAAAGCGCAAGGCTCTGGTGCAAACCTTCCAGGAAGATGAGAACGTACCGTTTTTTGTTTTGTCCCTTAAAGCAGGAGGTTCCGGCCTGACTCTGACTGCGGCGTCGCATGTTGTGCATTTTGACCGGTGGTGGAACCCAGCGGTGGAAAACCAGGCCACCGACCGCGCTTTCCGCATCGGGCAGAAGAAGAACGTCCTGGTACACAAGTTTGTTTGCCAGGGAACACTTGAGGAAAAGATTGACACCATGATCGAATCCAAAAAGGCCCTTACTGAGGAACTTTTGTCCGGATCGGGTGAAATTAACGTGACGGAAATGCGGGATGAAGAGCTTTTGCGGTTGTTGACTTTTGACCTGAAGGCGGTTACGGAGGATTGAAATAATGTCACGCTACCAAAGATGGGCACCCTATGTTCCAGTGGCCGCACGCCGTATGAAGGCGACCAAGGAAATGGAGAAGATGCGCAAGAAGGGACATCCCGTTTCCCCGGTAGTCATCACTGGCCGGACAATCGCCACAACTTTCTGGGGAAAGGCATGGTGTGAAAACCTTGAGAGCTACCGCGACTTTGAAAACCGGCTGCTTCGTGGCCGCACATATGTTCGCAACGGTTCCGTCATTGATCTGCAAATCTCTTCCAAGATAATCCAAGCTATGGTAAGTGGGTCATCTCTTTACCGGGTTGAAATTACCATCGATGCGCTGCCACAAGCTGTGTGGCAACCACTCTGCAAAGATTGCTCAACAGGAATTGATTCCCTGGTAGAACTACTCCAGGGCCGCTTTGCCAAGGGAGTTATGGAACGGCTATGTCGCCAGGACAACGGGCTCTTTCCCAGGCCAACTGAAATTAAGTTTTCTTGTAGTTGTCCAGATTATGCCTACATGTGCAAGCATGTGGCTGCGGTGCTGTATGGTGTTGGTTCACGATTGGATGAACGACCTGAGCTTTTATTTGTTCTTCGGGACGTGAATCACAACGACATGGTGGCCCATGTTGATACCGCTTTGCCCATCACCAGCAAAGGGCCCAAGTCCGGGAAGCTGCTTGAATCCGACGATATCTCCGATTTGTTTGGCCTTGATATGGCGGATGGCACTGTTGTAGGTGAGGAGGAAAAAATATCGCTGCCAGCGAAGAAGACCAAGGGCAAGCCACTTCCGGCCAGTGTACGGGAAGAACGTCAGGTCGTTGCAGCAAAGGCCAAGAGCAAACCGCTTCCGACAAAATCGGAGGAACAAAAGAAAAATGTTTGGCGTGAAGTCGAAAGCTTTATTTCAACAAGTGATGCTTCTGGATATGCTCAGGCAACATCAAAATTGCTTAAAATGCGAGAGTATGCCAAAAAGAAAGGGAAATTAGAGGCGTTCGCCCGCCTATTTTCTGAACTCCGCGACCGTCACAAGAGGAAAAGCCGCTTAATAGAGATGCTGGATGCCGCAGGCCTTAACTGAGACTCCACCCAATCCCACCAGTCTGGAGTCCGAAAGCGACTCGCCCCGAACGTGAGTCGAACATACCTCCTGCCACCCGCGCACATTTGAACCGTCAACACCCACCACCGGACGGCGGATGAATCAACTGTTTCATCACATCACCCTGTTCCAGGGTGAGACGCTGGTAGGTTTGAATGAAGGATGGCTCAAAATCGGACCCTTGTCGAACACCGAGCGGTTATGAAACCTTCGTGCGTTGCTTCGCCTCCTGGAGTTGCATATCCAGATCGCCTAATTGCTCTTCCAAGTCTCGTAACCGTTCCTGCAAAAATGAATTTTCTTCACTGAGCCTCATAATAAGCTCTGCGGCTTTGTCCCATTGTCCTTCAAGTTGGGAAAGCAGAGAGTCAAGATTATGCTCAACGGTCTTGCCAGACGCAGCATAGGAATTCGAGTTCGTGCTTCCATCGTCCATATGATATAAGTGCATTCCAATATCCTTTTAAAAGCCATGAAAGATTTGTCAATTTCCTAACCATTGGTTTCATTGGATTTTTTGAGACAAAAAATGCCACACTGGTGAGCGGCATTTGAACGGAGAATTCCCTGGGATTTTAAAGTGGTGGACCGAGTGTACCCTATTTCGAATTATTCTCTGTTTTTATTGCGGTGCAGCATGGAGAAATTCCGAATCCGCTTCGGTAGCAGGTTTGAGCAGAACAATGCTGTAAACAAACGATATTTTCCCGTAGCGGAGGAACCTGGAAAGATAAGGCTCGCTTTGGGTATCGACTGGTTACCAAATGATTTTGGAAAACTTTTCTCGGAAAACGGTGTCACGCCTTGTCCGTGAAAACATCGTCAAGGGACTGGGCATCGAAAATGCGAAGGCTCCATTCTTCCAATAAAGGCGGTGAGCCCTTGGCTATTTTTTCGTTAGCCCATTCCCCTGTGTGACAATGATGTGTGATACACTGGACACCTGACAATTTAGAGAAGATGGTGGGAGTGATCGTATGGGCGTGATTGATGTTGGCGTGACTG
>JACSDG010000196.1 GCA_015660855.1 Magnetococcales bacterium | reverse complement strand
ACCTTGCAACGCTCGGTTTCGAGTCTGATGAGCTGACACTGCTGCCACTTTCCACATCCCCATCATATGTCAAGCCTCAAAAAACTTGAACATCGAGTCACAGTAACATTGATCTTTGCCCCTTTTTCTAACTCGTTGGTTGCAACCAGATTATACAAGAAATGTCTGATAAATACTTAGATAAATGCCATAAAAACGGATAATTCGGTTTTTTTCCAGAATCTTGCAAGTCACTCAAGGGAGTAACGCAATGAAATGGTTTCTTGATCTTGGTTTTTCTAAAAAAATCATTAGCATGTTTGTCATTATCTTTGTCTTGGCCATGTCGCTGGTTGGCACCGTGTTAATGGGCCGTATCATTGACGATTTTAAACATGAAAAGGCCCTCGTCTCTCAGGCGATTCTCAATCAAGGCGAAGATGTGCGTCAAAAATTGGGGGATGCCTGGAAAAATCGTCTTTTCAAGGATGACATCTTTGAAGAGGCCAAGAAATGCCGTTCGGAGAGTTCGGTGGAAGCACGGCTTGCATGCGCCCGCAGTACCCGTCTGCACGGTGTCATTCCGGTTATTGTGATGCTCAAGTCCAGCGAAAAGGCTGCCAAGGAGGCTGGTTTTGTCATTCGTGCCGCCAAACAGACGCGGCCACGCGACCCCAAGGCTCAGGCGACCACCCCGGAGTTGCGTCTTATGGAACGGATGCAAAAAGATGGGGTCAAGGAGTTATCCGTGGAGGATTCTGAAGCGGGACAATTTATCTTTGCCAGAGAGATCGTGGCAGATCAGGGTTGCTTGGTTTGTCATGGCAATGCCAGCACCAACCCTGTTGGTGACGACAAAGATGTATTCGGCTTTCCCCTTGAAGATTGGAAAGTGGGGGATCGGGTGGGCGTTCTGACCTTGACGGCATCGTTGGACGAACTTAACAAAACCAAAACAACCGAGGGGTTGAAGGTGCTGCTGCTGCTGTTGGCGGCGTTACTTATCGGTGGTGGTCTATTTGCTGCGGTAGTCCGCAAATATGTGCAGGCTCCGGTGTTGCAAATTTCCGAAGGTCTTGTCAAATTTTCCCAAGGCGATCTTTCTGCGCATGTGAAGATGGTTTCCAACGATGAGGTGGGGCAAGCTGGCGACGCATTGAATCGTGCGGCGAAAAAACTCTCAGAGGTAGTAGGTCAGGTGATTCAGTCGGCTCAGAGTGTCTCCACTGGCAGCCAGGAGCTTTCCGCCAGTGCGGAACAGATTGCCGATGGCGCAACCAAGCAGGCGGCGAGTATTGAGGAGACCAGTGCGGCCATGGAACAGATGAGTTCCAATATTGCGCAGAATACCGATAACGCCACCCAGACCGAAGGGATTGCCAGTAAGGCGGCCCAGGATGCCCAGGAGAGCGGCAAAGCCGTGTCCGAGGCGGTGAGTGCCATGAAGGAGATCGCGAGCAAAATTTCCATTATTGAGGAGATTGCGCGTCAGACCAATCTATTGGCGTTGAACGCGGCCATTGAGGCTGCTCGTGCCGGTGAACATGGAAAAGGTTTTGCAGTGGTGGCCGCCGAAGTGCGCAAGCTTGCCGAACGGAGTCAGGCCGCTGCCGGAGAAATTACGCAACTCTCCTCTTCCAGCGTTGAGGTGGCCGAACGGGCCGGATTGTTGCTGTCCAAACTGGTTCCTGACATCCAGCGGACCTCGGAGTTGATTCAGGAGATAACGGCCAGTTCACGGGAGCAGAATACCGGCGCGGATCAGATCAACAGTGCCATTCAGCAACTGGACCAAGTGATTCAGCAAAATGCTGCGGCCTCCGAAGAGGTGTCGGCCACGGCCTCAGATCTTTCCAACCAGTCCGATGAACTTTTGGATGCCACCTCTTTTTTCAAGGTGGAGGGCGCGCGGTCCGTGGGGCGGGCTGCTCTCGCCAAAAAGCAGGTGAAGACGACGACCGTTCCCGCCCGCAGGATAGCGACGGCACGGCCTGAGCCGAAAAAGGCCAGTAGTGCTGGTGGTAAGGATAGTGTTGAACTGGATATGAGTTCGAGCGGTTCAAGGGACGATGAATTCGAACGCTTTTGATGTAACCGTTCAGTCCCCCCCTCTTTTCCCCTAACCGTTCAGTCCCCCCGCCTTTTTTTTCTATAAAACTATTGCGGGGATGATCCCCCCCGGACCCCCGCAATAGTTTCAACCTAAAAAAAAAGGGGGGGGGAACTGAATGGTTATGATCGTTTCAAAAATTTCACACCAAAAAAAGTTAAAATATTTTCAATCATTTCGGCGAATTTGCTTGATTCTTTCGGAGGGGATGGGTGAGTATTATTGGCAATCTATCGTTTTTCATGCCCAAGGGGGAACTTCAATAGAAACGTAAACATGCTGCTTGAACGCAGCTCCCCTTGTGGGGCGTCAGTCCCGATGAAAAAACCACTCACTGGGGAACCGTGTTCAGGGGGATCGCGTACACAGTTCGTGGGGCGGAGAGATAACACTTTCCGAATCCTGTACCTTCCTCATTAAAACGTTGAAACGTCAATCAAAAGGAGCTGAAATGAATATGGGTCTAAGGGGGAAAATTCTGGCGGGCATGGCTGTTCCTGTGGTACTGCTCTTGATACTCGGACTTGTGGCAATCGGCAATATCAATAGCATCTCAAAAACCAACGCAATGGTCGATCATACGCACGTTGTGCTTGCCGAGGCTTCAGGCATCGTTGGTTCAGCCGTGGACATGGAAACCGGCACTCGGGGTTATTTGCTGGCTGGCAAAGAGGAATTTCTTGATCCTTACAAAGGTGGGGAAAAGGCGACCTACTTGGAACTCACCAAGCTCCAGCAGACAGTGAGCGATAACCCCAAGCAAGTGGACCGTCTCAGGGAAGTAGAAGGCATCCTCAAAGAGTGGCAAGCTAAAGATGTGGAGCCGAGCATCGAATTGCGCCGAGGGATCGGTGATGCCAAGACCATGAATGACATGGCCAAACTAATCGGTGAGGCGCGGGGTAAGGTCTTTTTCGACAAGTTTCGCGGGCAAATTAAGACATTTATCGACCGGGAAGCTTCTCTGTTAGGAAAACGTCGCGCTGAATTTGAGGCCGCCTATGACAAGCTGAGTAGTTTGGCAAAGACGGGAGCAACGGATGCCTCTCTTTTGGAAATTATGAAGAAGAATGAGGGGTGGGTCGCCCATACCAACAAGGTCATCGCCCATGCTAATGACATTCTGGCAGCGGCAGTGGACATGGAGACCGGGATGCGGGGCTATCTGTTGGCGGGTAAAGATGAGTTTTTGGAACCTTACACAAACGGTTCAAAGAAGTTTTTTGAACTCACAGCCAGCCTGAAGCAGACTGTGAGCGACAATCCAGCTCAAGTGCAGCTTATCGGTGAGATTGAAGCGAATATTAGCAGTTGGAAAAAGGATGATGTTGAGCCAAGCATCGCATTGCGCCGCCAAATCGGTGATGCCAAGACCATGGATGATATAGCCAGATTGGTGAGCGAAGCACGAGGAAAGGTCTACTTTGATAAATTTCGTGGCATCATGGCTGACTTTAAAGCAGAAGAGGCTGGCCTGATGGAGAAGCGCAAAGAGGCCAACATAGCAACAATCTCCAATACCTTCACCACCATTGTTATCGCCATAATCCTTGCGGTCCTCGTCAGCATCGCTATTGCTTGGTATTTGAGCCGCGATGTGCTGCGCCAGGTGGGTGGAGAACCCCCTGTCATTGCTGAACTCACCAGGAGGGTGTCCGAAGGAGATCTGACTGTACAGCTGAACACATCTGGAGAGGCAACAGGCATCTTTCTTGCCGTCAAGAGCATGGTGGAGAACCTGCGCAAAGTCATTGGTGACGTGGCAACCGCAGCGGAACAGGTCTCTACCGGCAGCAATCAGATTTCCGATGCGGCGCAAGGCCTCTCCCAAGGGGCCACAGAACAGGCAGCCTCCATCGAAGAGACTTCATCGGCCATGGAGGAAATGTCCTCAAACATCTCGCAGAACACCGACAACTCCATGACGACCCAAACCATATCCGAAAAAGCGGCCAAGGACGCTGCAGAAGGGGGGGTTGCCGTAGGTAAGGCAGTGCAAGCCATGAAGGAGATTGCCTCTAAAATCGGCATTATCGAGGAAATCGCCCGCCAGACCAATCTGTTGGCATTGAATGCCGCCATTGAGGCCGCGCGCGCCGGTGAACATGGCAAAGGCTTTGCCGTGGTAGCCGCCGAAGTCAGAAAATTGGCGGAACGCAGTCAAACAGCGGCCGGCGAAATCAGCCAACTCTCTACCTCAAGCGTCAGTGTGGCCGAAAGTGCCGGGGGAATCATCAACAAGCTGGTACCTGACATTCAAAAAACAGCGGAACTTATCAAGGAAATTGCCTCATCCAGTCGGGAACAAAATCAAGGATCCACACAAATCAATCAGTCAATTCAGCAGCTTGATGAGGTGATCCAGCGAAACGCCGGGGCCTCCGAAGAGATGGCCGCCACGGCTGAAGAGTTGAATGCGCAAGCTGAAGTGATGAATCAATCCATCGCTTTCTTCAATCTCGGTCAGCAAGGAGGCACGATCAAAAGGCAACCGGCCCAGAAGCCTACAAGTGCCGCCAAACATCAGATAACTCATGTCCAAAAACATGCGCCAAAAGCATTGTCCGCCCCTGCGCGCAAAACTGGCGACGGGGTTGACCTGAAGATGGCGTCAGCTTCGGATGATGAATTTGAGTCGTTCTAACAAAAAGGGTAACTATTCAGCACCCCTCCTGCCATGTTCTTGGCAGGAGGATTCTGAATGGGTCATGGAGGCGTCATGAAGTCCGGCCATTTCCCTTGGAAAAGATCCTTCAACGCTTGAGTTGCCGAGACGCCGTTTTTCGACATGTGGAGAGAAAGCTGCGGACACGACAGAACATGATGCCCTGCGGGCAGGGCATAAAGTCAAAATCAAAACCTTGGGGGCTTCGGTAGAGTAGAGCACAGGCGCGGTGTCTTTCAACCCGTTTCCAGCACCCCCTCATCGAACCGTGCATACGGTTTTCCCGT
>JACSDG010000195.1 GCA_015660855.1 Magnetococcales bacterium | reverse complement strand
CAAAATGTTCTAAATAACGAATCCCATGGGAGAGAAATCCTTGCACGTTGTAATAAATAAAAACAATAGCGCCCATGGCAAGAGTTGTGTTGAGATTGTCTGTAGCAGAACCAAAGCCAGGAAAAACGCCGCAGAAATGCATCGGGATTCCATAAGGGGACGCGAAAAAACAGCCATCCATGCCACATTTTTTTGATCCACCCCTGGGTGCGCTTGCGTTTCCGGTGCATCAAGGCCTTGATCCTTCCCCGGTCGGAAAAAGCAACCAACTCGTTTTGCACCAAAAAATCGCGTATTTTGATCACCTGCTCCGGATCCACGGCGGGGCCGCCCTGGGATTTTACCCGTTGCACCAGCGATTCAGGGGAAAGGTTGGGATGATCCATGATGATGCGTTCCATCCAACCGATGCGAAAAAAACGGTGACGGACGGGATCATGGATGGTCCAGGTTGGGGCACCATGGGAAAGGGATGGTCCTGGATGTGTCCGCAATTCTTGCCGCAGGGAAAACCGGCCCCCCCCGGCAGCTTCGCTTCGTCCTGACCCGTCATTGGTGTCCATGGGATCAGATTCCGACAAATTGCCTGAGTACCGACAGTGGACGACGGAAGAGGAAAAAAAACAGGGAAGTGCGTTCCCCAAACAGACGAGCACTGCCCCTGAGACCGATACGTGGCGGTGGCGAGGAATCCACCAGTTGGCCCCGGACAGAAAAAGCCACCATCCCTTCGGGGGTTGTCGCGGCTTCATAACTGGAACGGACCACCCGACCGGAGCGGGGATGGAGGGGATCGGTATCCAGGAACAATAAAAATTCCCCGCCCGGATTCAGGGTGACGGCATCATGAATGGAAAGGTCCATGGTGACGGCAACCTTGTCGGGGTCAGCGATGACCATGATTCTCTGGCCCACCCTGACCGGTTGCCCCAACCATTCTTCGTGGGAAGCAAAAATGGCCAGACCATCTCCAGGGGACAGCACCCGACTGCGTTCCAGTGTCCCCTGGGCATGTTGCAATTCCACGGTGCGCTCATCGATACGGCTACGCAGCATGGGAAGGTTGGCTTTGATATCCTCTCGGGAAAAAGCCAACTGTTGGGCGCGCAAAACTTCGGTTTCAGCCATCCGCAAAGCTTCCACTGCCATGGCCTGGCGATTGGCCAACAAAGAACGTTCCATGGTCAGAAGCTCTTGTCCCGCATGGACCAGGCTGTTGGGTTCTACGGCGATGGTGGCCACCACGCCATCCATGGGGGCGGTCACCAGACGCGGTTCTTCGGCCACGACTTTGGCGGGTGCCAAAACCGACTGGCGCACCGGCCAGGCCATGCAAACCAACACCAACCCGATTCCCAGCAACAGCCCACGGGTACGGTTCCAACCCTCGCCTCGCCACCCGGTGGATCGTTTCAGGGTAAGGGATTCCAGGGCGTGGCCGTAGCACATCCCCAAGCGGGCGGCCAAGTCCAGTTCCTCACCCAGCCAGGGGCGAGAGCGGGCCAAGAGTAAAAAACCAACCACTCCATCCCAAGGGGTGGTCAGAGGACAGATCATCCCTGCGGCAGGCAACCATTGCCCCCAACCCTCAAGATCTTCGACAGTCATGACGTTCGCGAGGATTCGAGGTCGGGGGTCGAGGGGTTGTCGGCCCATGAAGGTATTCAGCCAGACCACCATGGGGGCTTGTCGATCCAGTTCCGACACCCCGGAAACCGCTGTTAACCGGCCCATCCGATTTTTTTCCAATGGGAAAAAGAAAAGGATATCTGCCAGCAACACCGTGGCACTGCGGTTGACCATCAAAAACACCAATTCATCGATGGTTTGGGATCGACGCGCATCCTGTTCCAGGAGAAGGAGATTCGTCGCCCCGGCCAATTGGCGTTTATCGACCGTTTCGCTCACGGATCCGCTCCAACGGGGGGTTCAAAACGGGCATTACCACTCATTCCCGCCAAAAGCTCGGGATGATTACCCTGGATATGGCCGAGGACGGTGACAGACTGGCTGGCGGGATCGATACGGGCACCGATCATGACCACCTGGCCTTGGTAGCGTTGATCGGTTTCATCCAGGTTCATGGTGAACGGGGTTCCAATGGTGATCCAACGCAACCAGCGTGATGGGATGATCAGGTGGGCGGCAAGGTCGGTGTCATCGAGAATTTCCAGTAAGGGTTGCCCTGGGGTGACGCTTTGATGGGGCTGGGCCTGGCGGGTCACGACGCGTCCGGAGAAAGGGGCGGAAAGGACGCACATGGACACGACAGCCTGACCACGTTTCACCTCGGCGGAAGTTCGGGCTACTTCAGCCGCCGCCAGGCGGGTTTCCAGTTCGCTGCCGGAGGCTAGGTTCTGGAGGCGTTGCCGGGCCTGAAAGGTATGGCGGGCGGCATCAAGCTCTGCCTGGGATTTTTCCAGTTCGGCCTGTTGGATGGAGCAGTTCATAAAGACCAACTCCCGCCCTTTGTCAAAGCGGTCGCCGTCGTTGACCGTCATCCGTTCGATCGGTCCCGCCAGACGGCTGGCAAGGACGGTATGCCGCTGCGCCGCCAGAAGCACCCGCGTCTGGCCGGAGGATTCGGCCCAGACCGGTGGAATCAACACCATCCCCAACACGGCCCACCCCCAAGCGAAAACACCCCTGATCCCTGCGGATTTCATGGTATCAATCCCGCTAACGATTAGACGGCCGCACGACGACGGTAACAATCCAAACCCATCCTCATGGTAACGGTTTTTACATTTTTTTTCCAACAGGCAACGACGATCAAAAGAGAGGCAAGATGAGCTGTTACGACATTGGTAACGCAGCAGGTGATAGGACCAATGAGGCTAAAATCATTGTTTACAATTCATAATTTACCCTCAATGAACTCGACAAACACTCTACCTTTTTTATGTAAACCATAAATTTCATCTGATGTTATATTATCATCCATCGGATAAACCGCAAAATTACTATGCACCAAAATATTTCTTAAATGCCCTATCTCAAGAAATGCTTTCATAGCTTCCGATAAAACGTCATTGTTATTTATTTCTTGTCCAACCTTTTGCTTAAATTCATCCCCAAATAACGATAAGAAAGTGTTGGCATTTTTCCCCGGCTTGTCAGGGTCATTCTTTTCCCCCCATGTAAAGAGCGAATGATATTGCATACCAATGGCTCTTTTCTTGAAAAAACTTATCAACTCATTGTTGTTTCCTGACTTTTCTGCTACGAAACCAATCAAAATATTTTGAATCCTGTATTCAAAATAACTTGCTGAAGATAATATAATAACCTTCTTAAAATGCCTATCAACATCAATGGAAAGGGAAATCTGTCCGCCATCCCTTAGAAAACCAGTGATTAACCGGAATTCTTCAACCAACGAATCTATCGCGTCCATACATATCACCCCAACATTTCTTTTGCCCGTTGAAGCCTGGACCGGACATTTGCCGTACTCGACGTGTTGGACATGGAGGCATTCATAAACTCTGAATCATGCTTAAGCCTATTAATTTTTTCGATATCAATCGCACTTACGGAAAGATTATTATCTCTGAACGCATCACTGCATGCGGCTACAAAAATAGACTCATAAATTGAAATATTAAACCGACCTGTATTTTTATTATGAAAGAGTCTTTCACAGTTTTCAGGAATTCCCCCCATGAAAGCCTTAAAAAGACTTTCCAAATAGAGAATTTTATCTCCATCAATTTTTTTTGCTTTTTTAGAAAAAGAATTTAAAAACTTTGCCAGCGACGGTTTATAGCCATCCCCCTCCATCAACATGGCAAACCCCCTAAGAAGAATTTCAACATCTTTCATGTTCATATCGGGAGAAACGGTTGGTGTGTGCTTCCTCCATACCTTATCTAAATTAACCCGGTAAAGCATATCAAAAAAATCGGAATAAAACAGGCTGTTTCTAATTTCCTGTGGTTTAAGATTGACACCGCCAGAATTCAAGCGATTAAAAACCTCAAACATGACGCTATCGTCATCCTTGGGAAAATTTTGCTTAATGATAACATTTCTTATCGTTCTAAGTTCAAAAGCAGTTCTGTCACCATCGTCCAATGTGGCATAGTTTAATCCATTAAAACTATTCTTTGATCCGCTCTCTCCGGAAGCCAGTTTTAAGTTAAAATCGACAAAGTATTTATTATCATTTATTACGCGATCAGGTATTCCACCCTCCCTGGAGAAAATAGCCCTCAGTTCATGCCTTTTTTCTTCCAAAGGAAAACGTTTTTTAATAAAATAATATAAGGTCATGTACCTTTGCTGCCCATCGATTACAATAAACTTATTTCTTTTTTCTTCATAGAGAAATATCTGAGGAATAGGTATCCCCATAATGATAGACTCGACAAGCTTGGACGCTCTCTTGATATCCCAAACATAGTTTCTCTGGAACCCTGGAATTTTTACAATCCCGGACCCAATAAAATCATTCAACGTTCTAATATTGAAATCGTTTGGAGCTGCAGTTATATCATATCCGCTGAAACCTGTGTCTCCATCTGAAGTATCATCTTCTTCAGAATCAACCAAAGCATCCTCATTTTCAGCCTGTTTGTCAGTACTCACTGCGTCTACCTACCCTTTTGCCTGTTGCGCGTCATGCCCTGCGGGCAAAAACCAAGACCTCGGGGGATTTCTTGCCCCAAAGTATCGACCGAGGCAGAGATCATCCCCCCGGTCCCCCGCGATAACTTTACATTTTTTTCCGAAACGTTGGAGTCTAGAGAAATCACCCCTGCCCCACCCGGAGCGACGAGGCTACCATACAGAATGTTGGTGCCGCAAGCCTGAGCCATAAAAATCCAACCTGCGCAATCGATTTATGTTTCGCTCACGGATCCGTTCCAACGGGGGGGTCAAAACGGGCATTACCACTCATTCCCGCCAAAAGCTCGGGATGATTACCCTGGATATGGCCGAGGACGGTGACAGACTGGCGCGGGATCGATACGGGCACCGATCATGACCACCTGGCCTTGGTAGCGTTGATCGGTTTCATCCAGGTTCATGGTGAACGGGG
>JACSDG010000194.1:5063-6833 GCA_015660855.1 Magnetococcales bacterium | reverse complement strand
GAGGCATTTAAACGTATCGGTCATCTTTATCCCAAAGTAGAAATCACCGATGAAATAGCCCAGGAGAGGCCCGATCTGAAGGGGCTCGTGGGGCAAAAACTTACAGTGATCGCTTGGCTCTGGGCACGGACGGTAAAAAGTCCCAACCCGGCTTTTTCTCATGCTGATGTTCCCCTGGCCTCCAGTTTTGTGCTCTCCACCAAGAAAGGGAAAGAGGCCTATGTGGAACCCGTTGTGGATGGCGATCAGTACCGATTCCAGGTGGGGGTTGGTAATCCGGGGAATTTTGATGAGTTGAAGAACGGAACCAAGCTGTCGCGGGGGGCTAACTTCAGGTGCGTTTTTTCAGAGTCACCATTAGACTCAAAGTACATTCGCTATGAGGCTCAAGCAGGGCGAATGGGAAAACGCCTCATGGCGATTGTTGCTGAAGGATTACATGGAAGAGTTTATTTCTCACCCACAGAGTTTGCAGAACAAACTGAGAGGCAAGCAATCCCCAAGTGGAAACCTGATTTATTAGTGACAACACCGTGCCATGATATTGATCGACTCCCTATGTATGGCATGTACACATGGGGCGATGCGTTCACCCCACGCCAGTTGGTGGCTTTGACCACCTTTTCCGATTTGGTGCAGGAGGCGCGGGAAAAGGTAATCGCCGACGCCAAAGCTGCGGGAATGGCCAATGATGGTCAGGGTGTGGATGCCGGTGGTACGGGGGCTACGGCTTATGGGGATGCGGTGGCGGTGTATTTGGCGTTTGGCGTTGACCGTCTAGCCGATCGATCGTCAACCATTTGCAGTTGGGACTCTGGCTATACAAAAATCAGAAACACGTTTGGAAGACAGGCAATACCGATGACTTGGGACTATTGTGAAGGAAATGTTTTCTCTGGATCAACAGGAAATTTCGCAAGTCTTCTAGAGTGGGTATGCAAATTCCTAAACCATGCGCCTGCAAAATGCCTTGCAGAAGTGACTCAGATGGATGCCTCGCAACAAATTCTCTCGTATAGTAAAGTTATCTCAACTGATCCCCCGTATTATGACAATATTGGCTATGCTGACCTTTCGGACTTTTTTTATGTATGGCTACGCCGTTCACTAAAGCCAATTTACCCTGGTCTATTCTCAACGCTTGCCGTTCCAAAGGCCGAAGAGTTAATTGCTACACCGTATCGCCATAGTTCAAAAAAGAAGGCAGAGACATTTTTCCTGGACGGCATGACCCAGGCCATTCACAACCTCGCAGAACAAGCCCATGCTGGTTTCCCAGTAACCATTTACTATGCTTTTAAACAGGCCGAGACCAAAGAAAGTGGTACATCATCAACGGGTTGGGAGACGTTTCTAGATGCTGTGATACAGGCTGGTTTTGGAATCACCGGAACATGGCCCATGCGCACCGAATTGGGTAATCGCATGATCGGCTCAGGGACCAACGCCTTAGCCTCCTCAATCATCCTGGTATGCCGCAAGCGTGACAAGAGTGCCAATGCCATTTCCCGCAGCGACTTCCAGCGAGAATTACGGGATACCTTACCAGAATCCCTGGAAACCATGATTGGCGGCAAGCAGGGAACATCCCCGGTGGCCCCGGTTGACTTGGCTCAGGCGGCCATCGGTCCGGGCATGGGCGTTTATTCCAAATACACCGCTGTGCTTAACCAGGACGGCACCCCCATGCCGGTACATGATGCCCTTATTATGATCAATCGAGAGATCACCGATTTTCTGACCCCAGACTCCGGCAGTTTCGACAGCGAT
>JACSDG010000194.1:0-5048 GCA_015660855.1 Magnetococcales bacterium | reverse complement strand
TTTCCCGTGCCAAAGGGACCAGCGTGGATGGAGTCAATGAGGCGGGGATCATCGAATCCGGTGGTGGCAAGGTGCGATTGCTCAAGTGGGATGAATACCCGGACGACTGGGATCCCACAAAAGACAACCGGACACCTATCTGGGAAGCCTTACACCACCTGATTCGGGCATTGAACAAGCAGGGGGAGTCGGAGTCGGGTCGTCTATTGGCGCGTATGCCGGAACGCGCCGAGGCTATTCGCCAGTTGGCCTACCACCTTTACACCCTGTGCGAGCGAAACAAATGGGCCGATGACGCCCTTGCCTACAATGAGTTGATCACCTCCTGGCACGGCATCGCCACCGCTTCCCACCAGACCCATCGTATCGGAACCCAAATATCCATGGACCTTAGAGATTAAGGACAAGAATATGAAGATCACCCCTTGGCGTGAAATCGCCGTTCCCCATCAGGATGTCCTCAAAGGAACCTTCCAGGAGTCCGAATTCGCGGCGGACATCTCCCAGGTTTACCAGAACAAGGCCTCACGGGAGTACCAGGATCCAGTGCAATTTTTTTCCCGCACCTTCATCACTGAGGGGATGGCACTCCTACTGGATAGCGTGGTTCGGCGTTTGGCCGGTCAGGGCGGTGATCCGGTCATCCAACTGCAAACGGCCTTCGGTGGTGGTAAGACGCATACCATGCTGACGGTCTATCACCTGGCGCAAGGGAAAACTCCTGCCAGTGATCTCCATGGTGTTCCTCCTTTATTGGATAAGGCCGGAATCACCGATCTGCCCTCCGCCCGGACGGCCGTGATCGATGGCATCAACCTGAGTGTGTCGGAGCCCAAGATTCATGGCAATACCCAATGCCATACCATCTGGGGAGAACTGGCTTGGCAGTTGGGGGGGGAATCCTCTTACGCATTGGTCCGCTCCGCTGATGAATCGGGTACATCCCCGGACAAGGATACCATCATCGAAATGCTCTCCCGGGCAGCCCCTTGCGTCATCCTCATGGATGAACTTGTCGCATTCTACCGACAGTTCCAGGAGGGGAAGACCTATCCGGCAGGTTCCTTCGAGACCAACATGACTTTCATCCAGGCCTTGACCGAGGGGATCAAATCGGTCCCCAAAGCGGTCATGCTGGCATCCTTGCCCGACTCCTCCAACGCCGGTGAAGGTCGCGGCCAGATTGTCCTGGCCCAACTTGAGAGTTATTTCCGACGTGTGCATAAAATATGGAAACCGGTCTCCAAGGATGAAGCCTTCAGTATCGTCCGCCGCCGCCTGTTTGACCACATCGAAGACCTTTCGGCCATGGAAAACACTTGCCAAGCCTTCGCCAAGTTCTATGTAGCCAATAAGGGGGACTTCCCCAACGAAACCCAAGAGTCCCAGTATCTTGAACGGATGCAGCAGGCCTATCCCATCCACCCGGAGATCTTTGACCGCTTGTACGAGGACTGGTCCACTCTACAGGGATTCCAGAGAACCCGTGGGGTGCTGCAACTTCTCGCCCAGGTGATTCACCGCCTTTGGAAGGACGGTAACAGCGATCCCATGGTGATGCCCGGAGCGTTGCCGCTTTTCGATTCCATGGTGCGCAACAAATGCTTGGACTACCTGCCCCAAGGATGGGATTCGGTCATTGATCAAGACATTGACGGCGAGAAATCCAAACCAACCTACATCGAAAGCGAGGAAGCGCGTTTCGGGAAGATCCATGCCGCCAGACGCGTAACCCGTACCATATTTCTGGCATCGGCCCCCGGTGCTGCAGGGCGCATCTCCAAAGGGGTGGAATTGGAGCGCATTCTGTTGGGAGTAGGACGACCGGATCAGCCTTTGGGATATTACAAGGATGTCTTGAAGAGACTCATGGACCGGCTCAACTTCCTGAATACGGCAAACGAAAGATTCTGGTTTGCTCTGACTCCCAACCTGAGACGGGAGATGGAATCCCGCAAGCAACGGTTCAACGACCAACACGACTTGATCCCGCTATTGCGGTCCAAAATGGAGAAGATAATCGGCAAGGGAGAGTTGTTTTCAGGAGTACATGTCTTTACCCCGAGTGCTGACGTTCCTGACGAATACGGATCTGCTCCCCGATTAATCGTTCTTCCACCGGGTGGTGCGTCTTATCACAAAGGGGCTGCAAACACCGCCTTCCAGGCCGCTGAGGAGATCCTCCGGAAGCGGGGTGATCATCCCAGGCAGAAACAAAATCGCCTTCTTTTTCTTGCGGCTGATTATGATGTTATTTCCAGAGTTTGGGATCAGGCAAAAAATTATTTGGCCTGGAACTCTATCGTTGCAGACCTTGAGAATGAAAAACTGGTTCTCGACACTATCCAGGTTCGGCAGGCCAGGCAACATAAAGATGAAGCTGAACATATGCTGCAACGCTTTTTGCGGGAGGCTTACCGCTGGCTGATCAATCCCCACGAGACTTTCGTGCGGGGAAAACCAACTCTTGAATGGGAAGTTGTAGCTATATCTCCAGCGGCATCCAGTTTGGTCAAAGCCATTGAGGAAAAGGCGGTCGGAGAGGAATGGTTAATCACAAAGTGGTCTGCCATTCACTTGGCCAATATCCTGCGTCAATGGTACTTCAAGGAGGCAATGACCGAAATTTCTGCCCTCAGGGTGTGGCAGGATACCTGCCACTATCTCTACCTGCCACGGTTGATCAATGACGACGTATTCAAAAAGGCCATGGCTCAGGGGGTGGAGACGGAAGATTTCTTTGGCTACGCGGCGGGAAAAGATAAAGACCGTTATCTCGGCTTTGTTTTCGGACGGTCTGGCCTGACATCCTTGGACGAGGCAGCACTCCTAATTGAACGAGAGGTTGCGAAGGGCGTGCATGAGAAGCTAGGGCGTGAGCAGGATAACAAGGAGAAGCCGCACCGTGAACAGGATGGCAGAGGAAATGACGGGGAATCCGGCACTACCAACGACCCACCTCCAAACCGAATTCCACCTCCATCAGCGAAGAGTCTCTTTTATGCCACTGTAAAACTGGACCCTGTAAAGGCAAAAATAAATTTTGCCACAATCGTTGACGAGATTATTGAGCAATTTACCTCACGGCTTGGGGTGGATGTCACTATTTCTGTAGAAATCCAGGCCAGCAAAACAGATGGATTTGATGAGACAGTCCAACGAACGGTGAAAGAAAATTGCAACGTTTTGCGCTTTGTGTCGGCAGAATTTGAGGACTGATGCCTAGTAACCGTTCAGTCCCCCCCCTCTTTTTTTAAGGTTGAAACTATTGCGGGGGTCTGGGGGGAAATTCTCCCCCCGTGCTGCGGTTTGGAGGCGGAGCCTCCAAGGTTCTTCTTTTGACTTTGATTTTGACTTTCCTGCCCCCCAAGGGGGGGGAGGGGCGCAGCCCCAAGATTTTGATTTTCTTACACCTGATTTTTTATTTTTCTTGACAATAAGGACATTATACCCTTCAGGCAAAAGAATCAAAATCAAAACCCTGGGGCTGCGCCCCTAGACCCCCCTTGGGGGGCAGGAAAATCAAAATCAAAATCAAAATCAAAGTCAAAAGAAGAACCTTGTGGGCTGCTGCCTCCAAACCTCCGCCGGGGGGGATGATCCCCCCCGGACCCCCACAATAGTTTCAACCTAAAAAAAAAGAGGGGGGGACTGAATGGTTACTTTCAAGGAGGACCAACAAAAGTGAAACAACGGCGGTTGATCAGCTTCGACTGGGCCTTGAAACGTCTGCTGCGCAGCAAGGCCAACTTCGAGGTTCTGGAAGGTTTCTTGAGCGAATTGCTCAGCACCGACATCTGCATTGTCGAAATTCTGGAGAGCGAAAGCAACAAGGAGAATGCCCACGACAAGTTCAACCGTGTGGACATGAAGGTCAGGAATAGCGAGGGCGAACTGATCCTGATCGAACTGCAGTACGAACGAGAGTTTGATTATCTTCAACGGCTGCTTTTTGGTATCGCTAAGACCATCACCGAACATGTGGATGAAGGAGAACCTTATTCTAAAGTCCCGAAGGTGATTTCCATCAATATCCTTTATTTCGATCTTGGAGAGGGCAAGGATTACGTCTACCTGGGCGAGACATCATTCAGAGGAATGCACACCGAAGAGGAACTTATTCTCAGCGAGGTACAAAAAGAGCTGTTCAAGCGCAAAACGGTTCAGGAAGTCTTTCCGGCCATCTACCTGATTTTGGTCAAACGGTTCAACGAGGTTGCTAAAAATACGTTGGATGAGTGGATCTATTTCCTGAAGACAGGCGATATCCGCGACGAGTTCACCGCCCGTGGTCTGGAAAAGGCCAAAAGAATCTTGGATATCCTGCAACTTTCCGACGCCGAACGTCAGGCCTATGAGCAGTTCCAGGAAGATCTTCGCTCCCAGGCCAGCATGGTTGATAGCACATGGAAGGCTGGAAAATTGGAAGGCAAAAAAGAAGGTATCAAGGAAGGCATCCAGATCGGTGAACAAAAAGGACGACAAGAAGAAGCTGCTCGTACCCTTCTTCGTCTTCTCCAGAAGAAAATGGGTTTCGACATTCCCGAATGGGTGAACAAAAAACTGGGCGTTGCCACCCTGGAAGAGATTGAAACATGGACCGACCGCATTCTGGATGCACATTCACTGGAAGATGTTTTTTCGAACAGGGTGTGACGGCTGTTTCCTGGGGAAAAATTGGATATGTTTCCGGTGATTGGTGGATCCGTGGGAGGGTTGTTTTGCCGCAGTAATAAGGCAGATGAAGTGTGCTGGTCGATGCTGGCTTTTTGGTTTTGGAGCAGTGGTCCCCGTGGTGATTTCTGTTGCCAAATATTGCCAAGTCCCACCACCAGCGTACCACAAGCGAACCACATATGAAGGAATTTTGTGAGGTGTCAAGACCCCTGAGATTGTATACCGATTTTACAAACAAATCCGGTCTTTTTTCCTGCTAATTTTTCAACGCCTGAACGGGCGAAACATTCCCCAAACTTCTTTGGGGAATGTGCTGGTTGTAGATCCGTTCATAGTTCTGGAGAGCAGATGCAAGCTGTCCAGATGAACTG
>JACSDG010000193.1 GCA_015660855.1 Magnetococcales bacterium | reverse complement strand
ACCTTGCAACGCTCGGTTTCGAGTCTGATGAGCTGACACTGCTGCCACTTTCCACATCCCCATCATATGTCAAGCCTCAAAAAACTTGAACATCGAGTGAAAGAAAAAAGGGGTCTGGGGAATTGCCCCCAGGGTTTTGACTTTGTTTTTAAATTTAAACAAAGAGTTTCATTGCCTGCGGGGGGTTGGGGGCGAGAGCACCCAAGGTTTTGATTCTTGTCTGAAAAGCATCATGTTCTGATCGATAAACCAGCGTGAGTAAACTCCCAGTGACTCCCCCCTCCCCGCCCTCCCGATTGGCCCATCAGGCTATTTGGCGCATCCTGGCCGCCCTGGTCATCGCGCTGCTGTTCCTCGGGTTGGCCTCCTGGTGGGTCCAAGAAACCGCCAGCATCAAAGAGGCGAACAACGAATTGGCCTTCTTTCGGGAGTATTACCGGGAGCGCATAAATCAAAAGGAGCAAGCCTGGAAATCCCGGTCCATCATGCTTCGGGAAAAATTAAAATACTTCAACCTGCTGAAAAAACAGGATCCAGACAGGTCAAACCTTGAAGAGTATCTCCGCCTAGTCCAGGAAAAAGATCAGCCTGCAACGGTGATTCTTACCGATGTAACGGGAAAAGTTCTGCTGGCTCACGGCGACCATTCCCTTTTTTCCGATACCGGTTTTCCACACAATGAAGATTCCGGTTGGTACTATTCCATCCCTCTGAAAATTCTCTTTCGCTATTACGCCCAACCAATCCACATCGATTCATTGGGAACAAGTCGCCTGGTTGTTTTTACCCCCGCAGACAGTTCCCTGCTTCAGGAGATGATCTTCCCCGAAACTTCCCTCACCATCCTGTGGGAAAAACAACAAGTTGCCCAATCCCATGGTTACATGGCCATGGACATCATTCAACCCAACATCGGCATTCACAGCCACGGGGATGGGATAGACATCCAGGAAAGCTTGCCCTGGGGCCAACCTGTCGGAGAAGTGCCAACCCTGATCATTCACAAACATATCCAGCCATTTTTCACCCACGGGGAGTTGTTGCTGGCCCTGGTGGGGATTTTTCTCGTTGCCACCGTTTCCTTCCACTTTACCGTGGGATCCTGGTTGTTGAAAACGGCACGGCGAATTTCCCTCCTGGGTGGCATCTCCCGTGACTATTCCGAGAAAAAACAACTCACCCAGTCCATGCTCGCCGCATTTGACGAAGTCGAAAATAATCAGGATGATGAAATTTCCAGAGTCGCCCTGTCCTTGAAAGAAATGACCCATGGGATTGAACAACGCATCATGGAGCGCGTGGAACACGAAAAAAAATTGTCTGACAATGAAAAACGCCTGCGTGAAATAACATCCATGATCGCTGATGGCGTCATTGTCATCAATACCGAAGGAAAACTGACCTTTCTCAACCCTCAGGGAGAATTGCTCCTGGGATGGAAAGAGGACGAACTGTTGGGGAAAAACAGCCATGCAATGTTTCATCACCTGCGCCCTGACGGTTCTCACAATCCCGAAGATAGTTGCCCCATCCATCGAACCGTCACATCGGGGAGTTGCGTTCGCGTTAATGAAGACTATTTTGTGCGTCGGGACAACTCGTTTCTTCCCGTCTCCCTGGCATCAGCTCCGATCCTGAGGGATGGCGAAATCAAAGGGGCGGTCATCACTTTTCAGGATATCAGCGAGCGTCTTCAAGCGGAAAAGAAAATTCTGGAAAATCAAAAACGCTTTCACCAACTTTTCAACATTGCTCACGATGCCACTTTTGTCGTCGCCATTCTTCCCGAAGGCCGTTTCGGCCCCTTTCTGGAGGTCAACGATGCCACCTGTCAGCGTTATGGCTATTCCCGCGAAGAATTGTTATGCCAAACCCCGGCCATCCTCAATCCACCCGAGGGACAAAAAAACCTTGACCAGCTTGCCCTGGACATAGTGGAACAGCAACACGCCACCTTTGAACGTTGGCATGTGACCCGTGATGGCCGCCGCATTCCAGTGGAAATCAGCTCCCAAACGTTTGAATTTCAGGGTCAAAAAGCGGTTCTTTCCCTGGTGCGAGACATTTCCGAACGCCAAATACAGGAACGCAAAGATCTGCGTGCCTTCGTCAATCGCATCGCCCTCAACGCCCTGCTGGAAGTCGCCCTGGAGCCTCTGTCGCTCAAGCGTAAACTTCAGGTGGCCATGGATATCATTCACACCGTCCCCAGGATGGCACTCCAGGCCAAAGGCTCCATCATGCTCGTGACCGAAGAGGGAGACCTGGAATTGTTCGTGGAACGCAATCTTAGCCGACCTTTGCTGGAAAAGTGCAAGCGCATCCCTTTTGGTTACTGCCTGTGTGGACGGGCAGCGCAATCCCGAGAGTTGGTTTTTGCCGCAGGCATCGACCACCGCCATGATGTGACCTTCGCCGGCATTCAACCCCATGGTCACTATTGTGTGCCCATCATCTCACGCGAACAATTGCTCGGAGTTTTAAACCTTTATGTGGACCAGGATCATCCCCGGGACCACGATGAGGAGGCTTTTCTCATTACCATCGCCAACACCCTGGCAGGAGTGATTGAACGGGGCAAGGTGGATGAAAAAATCCAGCACATGGCCAGTCATGATGCCCTCACCGGCCTGCCCAACCGCCGCCTTTTCCAGGAACATCTTGAACAGGAATTGCGCCATGCCATCCGCGAGAAACATACCCTGGTGGTGGCCTTCCTGGATCTGGACCGCTTTAAACAGGTCAACGACACCCTGGGACACGAAGCGGGGGACATATTACTCAAATCGGTGACGCATCGATTGCGTCAATGTCTGCGTGATTCCGATACCCTGGCCCGTCTGGGGGGCGATGAGTTCACCTTGATCCTTCCCAATGTGGGCAACCTGCCCAACGCCGCCCATGTCGCCGAAAAAATCATCTGTTCTCTCAAAGAACCGTTTGTTATCCTTGGCCAATCCTGTCAGATCGGAGTCAGCATCGGCATGAGCAGTTTCCCGAACCACGGAACACAAGGCTACGAGTTAATCCAAAGGGCGGATCAGGCCATGTATGCCGTCAAAAACAGCGGTCGCAATGCCTTCGCCTTTTATCAAGAACATCATGGCAAGAGGGAATCATGACCTATAATGCTTCCCATATTGAAGTGCTTGAAGGTCTGGAGGGGGTACGCCGCCGTCCCGGCATGTATGTCGGCGGCACCGATCTCAAGGCACTGCACCATCTGGTAGCGGAAATTTTGGACAATGCCACCGATGAGGTTGTCGCGGGTCATGCCAACCGCATCGAAGTCATCATGACCAAGACAGGAGCGGTATCGATACAGGACAACGGACGCGGGATTCCGGTGGACTCACACCCCCGCTATCCCGAAAAATCGGCCCTGGAGATCATTCTGACCAAGCTTCACGCCGGGGGTAAGTTTCACAACAAGGCCTACACCACCTCGGGTGGATTGAACGGCGTCGGCATCTCGGTCGTCAACGCCCTTTCCAGCAAGACCGAGGTGACGGTGGAGCGGGACGGTTTTTGCTGGCGACAAACTTTTTCCAAAGGCTTGGCGACTTCGGGATTGCTTCAGGGGGAGGCGACGAAAAAACGTGGAACCCGAGTAGAATTCTTTCCTGATCGGGACATTTTCCCCGAGATTACTTTCAATGTGGAAAAAATTTTGGACATGTGCCGTGCCAAGGCCTATCTGAACCGGGGAGTGCGGATTCATCTCCTGGTGGAAGAAACCGGTGTGGAACATCAATTTCATTATCCCGGCGGCGTCAAGGATTATGTCGATCAGTGGCTCGCGGATAAAACTTTGATCATAGATAAAAAATTTGCCGGCAACGTCGAGCAACAGGGGGACGCATCCAACCCTTTGCGCATGGAATGGGCCATGGCGTGGACCCATGAAGAAAAAGGCAAAGTTTTGTCCTACTGCAACACCATTCCCACCCTGGAAGGTGGAACCCACGAAGTGGGATTGCGGGCGGCCTTGCTGAAGGGAATCCGCGACTATGCCGAAGCCAGAAGTCTGCTTCCCAAAGGGATCACCGTCATCGCGGAAGATGTGTTGGATGGAATGTGGGCGATTGTATCCATTTTCATACAGGAACCGGAATTCGCCGGGCAAACCAAGGAAAGATTGGCTTCCGCCTGGGTGACCCGCCAGGTTGAAAGTGCCCTCAAGGATCATCTGGACCATTGGCTGCACGGAGATGTGGAGCAAGCGACCCGCCTGGTGGGGGTCATTGTCGAGAAGGCCCAGGAGCGACAGAATCGGAGGAAAGATTCCACGCTGGTCAAACGCAAGACGGCCACGACACGTTTGACATTACCCGGCAAGTTGACCGATTGCACCGTCGGCGACAGTGCCCAGTCGGAATTATTCATTGTCGAGGGGGATTCGGCGGGAGGCTCGGCCAAGCAGGCACGCAATCGTTACAATCAGGCGGTATTGCCATTGCGCGGAAAAATTTTGAACGTTGAGCAGGCCAACCTGGAAAAATTTGAGAAAAACACCGAAGTCCAAAGTTTGGTCACCGCTATAGGTACCGGATGTGGCCGACAGTTCGATCTAACGGGTTTGCGCTATGGCCGCGTTGTGATCATGACCGACGCCGATGTCGATGGGGCGCATATTGCCAGTCTGCTGTTGACTTTCTTTTTCAGGTTCATGTCGCCACTGATTCTCAACGGACACCTTTACCTGGCGCAACCCCCCCTGTATCGGCTGACCTGTGGTGCTGAAAGCTGGTATGCCCTGGATGATGCCGAAAAGGAAATCATGATCGCCAACATTCAGAAAAAAAAATCAAAATCGGGACAGGCAAAAATAGACCAGTCGCGGTTCAAAGGATTGGGGGAAATGGATCCCAAACAGTTGCGGGAAACCACCATGGACCCCGCTTCCAGACGCCTGTTACGGGTGTTTGTAGACGACAGCGACCTCACCCATGACACCTTCAATCGGCTCATGGGTAAAAAACCTTTGGAACGGTTTCTGTTTATTCAGGAAAAGGCACCTTTTGCCGCAGGGAGCCTGGATATATAACGGGCGGTGAACATGATGCCCTTCGGGCAAAAAAACAAAATCAAAACCCTGGGGCTGCGCCCCTAGACCCCCCTTGGGGGGCAGTAAAATCAAAATCAAAGTCAA
>JACSDG010000036.1 GCA_015660855.1 Magnetococcales bacterium | reverse complement strand
GTCGTCCGTGATGGGTACCATCCATGTGGATGTGTCTCCCGATGCCGATGCCCCTGAATTGGTATTGGCTTCTGCCGCCGGTCGGGAAGATACCGCCATTCCTTTGGATGTGCGTATTTCCCTGGGCGACCAGGATGGTTCCGAGTCTATCCAGGGCCAAATTGTCATCACCGATGTGCCGGATGGGGCGACTTTGAGCCTGGGGGTGGCTGGTGCGGACCATACCTGGATCATCCCTGCGGAAAGCCTGGCGGTCCTTGAGGTCAATGCCCAGGGCGACCCGGTGGCATGGAATATTCCGGGACTGACGGTGACCCCTCCCGAAAATTCGGGTGATGATTTCAGCCTGGGCGTTCGTGTGACGGTGCAGGATGGTGCCGATCTGGCCACGGTGGAAAGTCGTTTGGATGTCGCTGTCGCGGCGGTTGCCGATGCGGCTGATCTGGTCCTGCCTTCGGCGAGGGGTGACGAAGATCAGGCCATTCCCCTGGATCTGTCCTTTTCTCTCCAGGACCAGGATGGTTCCGAAAGGTTGTCGGGCCATGTGGTGCTGACCGATGTTCCCGAAGGGGCCACTTTGAGTGTGGGGCAGGCCGGTCCGGGTCATACCTGGGTGATTTCCCAGGAGGATCTGGTAGTCACTGCCCACAATGCCGCCGGGGATCCCGTGGCATGGGAAGTGCCCAACCTGACCGTGACCCCGCCGGCGAATAGCGATGTTGATTTTTCCATCGGGGTTCGTCTGGTTACCATGGACGGTGATCAGGCACGGGTGACCGAAGGGCAGATGGATGTCGTGGTTGACCCCCAGGCCGACGCCGTTTCCTTCAGCGTCCCCGATCCTGTCCCCGTGGTCGATGATCCGAGTCGCAGCGGTGCCGGTTCCGGCAGTGGCGGTTATGGTCACCACGGTGGTTCCACGAAGGGTGGTTCCAAGAAGGGTGGTTCCAAGAAGGGTGGTTCCAAAAAGGGTGATGATCACCAAGGTGGTTCCGGGAAGGGTAGTGATCATCATGATTCTTCCAGCAAAGGGAGTGATCGTCATGGCGGTTCCAAGGGAGGGGACGATGACGTTGTTCCTTTGGGACTCCAGATCAACCTGGAGGATACGGATGGATCGGAATCGCTGTCCGGGGGGATTGTGATCACGGGTGTCCCCGCAGGGGCGGTTTTGAACATGGGTACTCCGGGGGCGGATGGTCACAGTTGGGTTATCGGTGCGGAGTTTTTGGCACCAGCGGCCCATAATGCGGCGGGCGATGTCATCGCCTGGAGCGTTCCCAACCTGGGGATTATCCCGCCGGAGCATGCCGAACCGGGGTTCCAGCTTGGGGTTCAGGTGTCGACCAGGGATGGTGACAGCGTGCGGGTGTCCGAAGGGACGCTGACGGTGGACTGGGAGGTTCGTGGTTCCAAGGGTGGTTCCAAGGGTGGCAGTCGTTCGGGTCACCGGGGCGGGCATGGTGGTGACGACCAGGGTTCCGTGGTTGGGACCGGGGAGGATGTCCTGGAACTTCGCGTTGCCAAAGGCGGACGGGGCAATGATGGTGAATTCATTCTGGTCGTGGATGGGGAGACGGTGGGACACTATACGACCGACGTGGCGCACAATCCTAGCGGTGGCCAATGGGATACGATCACGATTGACAACCTGAATCTGTCTCCGGACAAGGCACATGATATTCAAATCCAACCGGTGCATGCCAATTCGCACATTCTGGTGGACCTCATCGAAGTTAATGGTGTCGCCCTGGAGGCGGAGAGGGATGGGGATCTGACCAAGGGGGTTGTCAGGGACGATCATGTCAAGATTAACAACGGTGGCGAGTTGGTGTTTTCACTCCCTGCCGTTCCGGAACCCCAGGAGGAGGTGGCGCAGAATCAACATGTGACCGGCAGCGATGGTCATGATGTCATCAGCTCCGGTGCGGGTGACGATGTGATTGCGGGTATGGCGGGTGACGATGTCATTGGTGGCGGTGCGGGTAACGACCAGATGGATGGTGGTGACGGTAACGACCTGTTCATCATTGGCAACGATCAGGGGCGCGACAAGGTTAATGGCGGAGATGGTGACGGTTGGGTGGATGCCATTCACCTGGAGGATGTGGGGGGTGGGCCGGTCAGTGCTACCAATCCCGAGGGCAACTGGACTTTGCAGACGGACTTCAGCTACAGCATCGATGAGGCCAGTCAGCAGATCCGGTTTGATAATGCCAACGCCTCAGGCACCATCACTTTGGAAGATGGCACGCTGATCGAGTTTGACAACCTGGAAATGATTGGTTGGTAGTTCACCGGGTGGACAGGGAATGCCATCCCTGTCCACCACGGCGGTTTTGTCACGCGGTGTATGGAACACGGTCAGGCCACCTCAGAGTTCAGGAGATGAACGTTCCCTTTGATTTGGATGAGTTTGGTGTGATTGTCAGGTAAAAATTTTTGGGCCACGGCGAGGGCTTGGTGTATGGTTTCCATGGCCTCTCCCGTCTGGCCTATTTTTTTTTGGGCCAGCGCAAGGTTGTTCAGGACGACGGCGCAGTTAAGATGGGGAACGGCGCGTTGGCCTTTATTGTGAAACTCCAGGGCATCCCGCAAGATGCGCACCACGCCGTGGGGATCATCCTGGCTGGTCATGATGTTCGCCAGATTGCTGATGCAGAGGAATACCAGAGGATCATCCAATCCTCGTGTGGTTTTGGCCATGGACCAGGCTTGGCTGAAGGTTTCCCGTGCCTGGTCCCATCGTCCCTGGTCCATGTACAGTAGCCCCAGGTTGCCCAGGCAGTTGGCTTGAAGCTGGCGATATTTTTTTTGGTGTTGTCTCAGCAGAAACAGGGCACCCGCCAAACAGGTTTCCGCCTGATGGAATTCCTTGAGACGGCGCCAAGTTTCGCCAAGATTGTTCATGCGGATGATGGTGAGGGGGTGGCTGGTTCCGAGGATGCGTTGTGACAGGTTCAGGGCACTTTGGTGACAGTTGATGGCCCGGTCGGGCCAGAGACCGATGAGTTTACGTCCCGATCGGTCAAGCCATTGCATCAGGTTGGTGGCAATGGCGGTGTTACCCGATTGCAGCGCGTGTTCGGCCAGCACCCGGGCATGCCAGGATAGACGGTTCAACTCGAAGGGTTTGACGGTGGGGTTTGCTTTGGGGGGTATGGCTGCCAGCAAAAATTGACCTGCATGTTGGATGATTTGGGGGGCAAGACGGGCTGGGATTTCCGAGCGCACCACTCCGAGAACCGGCCCGAAAAGGTGAATATCCTCTTTGGAGTTCATGACCAGACCGCAATCATCCAGGCTGTCTAGCAGTGCGTTGCATTTTTGCCGGTTGGGGCGGCCAGTGGGGCAGGCAGAAGGTTTGTCCACTGGTAAAATACCCTCCTGGGCAAGCCGGTCGGGGCCATGTAGGCGAAAAATTCCATCAAGGGGCGGGCCAGGGGATGGCGGTCCGTCGCCTGATGCAAAATCCGGGCGATGTCTTGGGGGTTGGAGGACAGTGAAACGGTTGCGTGCATAGTGGTTTTCCCAGATAGAGTCAATTTTCTGCATATCCTTATGGATCGGTCGTGGCATAAAGACGATCAAGAAATAAAAACAGGGTTTTGCGGGTATGGTTCAGACGACCCATCCATTGCAGGGCTTCGCTTTGGTCCATGGGCCGGGGCAATTGCAGGACAGCGTCGGATTCTTTTTGAAATTTTTGATGGGCGGCAAGGAGGTTGTTGAAAATTTCCAGATGACCAAAAAGGGTTTGGCCTTTGGTAACGAGCCATTGGCTGGCGGGCAGGGTGTCGGGATGGATCAATGCCTCGGGAATGGCGGAGTTGCCCTGGGGGTCGCGGATGACGGCGATGATCGCCCCAAGCCATTGCAGATAGTCCTGTTTGCGGGCGACAAGGTCCAAAGATTCAGGGGGTGAGATTTTGGCTTGATCGGTTTCGTGCAGGGATTGGCTGCATTCGGTGATGCTTTCGGTCAAGATTCGAGCATGGTCCAAAACGCCATAGTTGATGGCTGCCAGTTTCATGGCCTCGGTCATGGTGGCTCCCAGGCGATGGACATGGGTTTGCAGATCGGTGAGAGCGTCTGGATGGGCATGGTCCGGGGGGGGCAGGGATTGTTCCAGGCGTTGCATCCAACCTTGGGCCTGACGGTTCAAGGCCGAGCCGGTGCGTATGTTTTTATCCATCACCTGCTCAAGTTTGACCAACTCTTTGGTGAGAGCGGTCAGGCTGCTGGCATGGATACGCAGTTGGCGTATGGTTTGAGCCAGATGATTGGCCATAAGGTTGAAGGCTTGCCCCATCCGGCCGATTTCATTTTTTTCGTGATGCAGGAGGGCCGTGGCCTGAAGATTGCCGGCGGCCAGAGATTCCATGGCTTCGTGCAAGGTGGCCAGGGGGTTGAGGAGGCTGCGGCGGATAAAGAGTGCCGCAGACAGAATGACCACCAGCACGACCACCATGACCACCGCTGCGACCAGGAGTATTCTTTGTTCCTGTTCTTTGAGCAGCAGGGCGGTGTGGCGTTGTACCAGGTCTTCACTGATGGAGCGCAGGCGGTTGGATTGTTCGCTGATGGCTTGTCGGGCCTGGCGGTAGGCTTCCGATCCCAGGGGTGCTTTAAATAAACTTTGGGCCGATTCGGTGAACTGGGTGAAAAGGTCATTCATGGCTTCCAGTCGGGTTTTGACCGCTGGAACATTGAGGGGGTCGATGGTTTTTGTCGCCCGCCCGGTTCGGTCCAAGGGGAGGTCGCCGCCAAAACGCAAGGCCATCAGTGTGGTTTTAAAAAGATCCCGCGAAAAATAATATTCGATCAGGCTGGGTTCAAGTTCCGCCTTACCCAGGGCAATATCCCCGGAAAAATGAAAACCGAAGCGACGGATACCGATATTTTCCTGGTCTTGGGGTGTGGATTCCGAAGTTTTTTGGTGGCATCTGCGGCAGTGTTCGTTGTACAGGGGGGTGGCGGTATAGAAGCGCAGTTTCAATCCATGGGTGCTTTTGATGGAGGTGCTGAAAATTTGCCCGGGATGGGTACGCAGCCAGTCGAGGGCCTGGCGGTCGATGGCATCCTGGAGATGGTTATCCGGATTGAGGGGATGTCGTCCCATGAGGGTGATGGGAATATCCAGGGCGGCGGCGAAGGTTTTGTTGGTTTGGCGCAAGACGGCCTGGGTTGGGCAGACCGGGCTGGGTTGCGGGGGCTGGTTGTGTTGTTCCACCAGGGTTTGTTCGATGTGGGCCATATAGGCGTCGAGGATGCGGACCTGTTGTTCTAGGGATTGGGATCCGCTTTTGGCCAGGACGTAGCCCATGGCCGCTTTGGCCATGGTTTGGGTCAACATTCTTTGGCGGTCCAGGGCAATGACCACGTCGGTGTCTTCCTTGACGCGCTCGATCATAAGCACCATCGTCCCGCCAGCGGCGATGGCGGCCAGGGCGATGAGCAAAAGTGCTGTGTAGGTCTGAAAACGAATGCTCGACCACGTCATGCTGGCCCCCCCCTTCGGCGGTCATGGGTCGCAGCCCTTCGGGTTTTTCTGGAGGGGTGAATCAAGGCTATCTCCAGGAGGGTTTGGCCAGGAGGGTTTGGCCAGGTCGGTTGGCGAAGGGGGTCAAGGAAAATCAAACCTTGTAATAGTCCCGGTACCAGGCCACAAAACGTTCAACCCCGGTTTCGATGGAGGTTTGTGGTTTGAAACCGGTGTCGGCCACCAGGTCATCGACGTTGGCCCAGGTCGCCGGGACATCGCCGGGTTGCATGGGCAGCATGTTTTTTTCCCCTTTTTTCCCCAAGGCGTGCTCCAATGCCTCAATGTAGCGCATTAATTCAACGGGATGGTCGTTGCCGATGTTATAGATGCGGTAAGGGGCGTTGCTGCTGGATGGATCGGGGGCATTGCTGTCCCATTGCCGGTTGGGTTGGGCGGGGCGATCCATGACCCGGATGACCCCTTCGACGATGTCGTCAATATAGGTGAAATCGCGGCGCATGTGTCCATGGTTGTAGACATCGATGGGAAGGTTGGCCAGAATGGCGCGGGTGAATTTGAACAAAGCCATGTCAGGTCGGCCCCAAGGGCCGTAAACGGTGAAAAAACGCAACCCCGTGGTGGGGAGGGCAAACAGGTTGGCGTAGGTATGAGCCATGAGTTCATTGGCTTTTTTACTGGCGGCGTAGAGGGAAAGGGGATGATCGACGTTCTGGCGCACCGAAAAGGGCATTTGGGTATTGGCACCGTAAACCGACGAGGAGGAAGCGTACACGAGATGGCCGACAGCACTGTGGCGACAGCCTTCAAGCAGGTTGGCGAATCCTACTAGGTTGCTTTGCACGTAGGAATCGGGATTTTCGATAGAATAACGAACGCCCGCCTGTGCGGCTAGGTTGACGACGGCATCGAATGAAAACTCACTGAACAAACGCCGCATGGGTTCATGGTGGGCCAGATCCAGGTGGACAAACCGATAATTCTCTGAAGCCTGGAGTTGCGCGAGGCGATTTTTTTTCAATGTCGGGTCATAGTAGTCGTTAAGGTTATCCAGCCCAACGACGTGGTCGCCGCGTTCCAGGAGTTTTTTTGCCAAGTGAAAGCCGATGAATCCAGCGGCTCCTGTTACCAGGACCTTTGCCATGGGTTGAATCCTTCGCGATGGGTTCCGAGATGAAGTCTTCCAGACAGCACTCCCGATTGTATATCATACTTTAAGCATCTGCGACCACTCACACTTTGAAAAATGGAATGTCAAACATTGGATTCGACGCAATCGCAGGTAGTTTCCAGAAAGGTTTACGTATATACCGATGGCGCATGCAGCGGCAATCCTGGTCCGGGGGGATGGGGTGCGGTGTTGCGGTATGGCAATCATGAAAAACACATCCAGGGCTACCACGCCGAAGCCACCAACAATCGCATGGAGCTTTTGGCTGCGATTCATGGACTGGAAGCCCTGAAGCGAAGTTGTCGGGTGGTTTTGATTACCGATTCCACCTACGTCTGCAACGGTATTACCCAATGGTTGCCGAACTGGAAAAGGCGTGGCTGGAGAAAGAAGGATGGCCAACCGGTGCTGAACGCCGATTTATGGAAAAGATTGGATGCCGTTTGTCAGCAACATGATATAGAATGGCAGTGGGTCAAGGGGCATGCTGGTCATGAGGAAAACGAACTGGCCGACAAACTGGCCAGGGAGGCCATACGTTCGGGCCGTGAGGGGGAGAAAATTGCGGGTAGGGAGTGACGGGTTAAGGGATGTTTATGGTCATGGCAGGCCCTTTTCCCCATTCGTTGGCACTGGCGGTTGCTGATTTTATGTTTTTCCCACAAACAACAGGAGAAAAAAATGTTTGAGGATCAGTCTGATCTGGTTCAAGACCTTTTGGCAAAAAACGATGCGTTTCGGGCACTGTACGATGAACACCAATCTCTGAAGAAGCAGATCGCCGATTCTGGGCGCACCATGGATCAGTTTACCGTGGAGCGGTTGAAAAAGAGAAAGCTGCAACTCAAGGATCAAATGGCGACCATTCTGGCCAGCAGCAAAAATTGACTTCGTGGTCTTTCGGGTGGGCTTTTCGTCAAGGAGAAGAGACCGCTTTGATAGGGATCACGGTTGGGCGTCACATTTTCTCAGGGGGCAAGGGTGGGGGGTGATTGGTCAATGACCTGCCGTACGTGTCCTCGAAGCATGGATTATCGGTGATGAGTGAAAACAATACAATCAAGAAGAGTACAAATACGGTTTGGCAGGTCATGTCTATCAACCGGGACGAGCGGGAGTTGTTGCAGGGGCATCGCAGTTTTTTGGTTTGGTTTACGGGGTTGTCCGGATCGGGAAAATCCACCATGATTTATGCGGTGGAGGAAAAGTTGTACAAGCTGGGTTATCGCACCTTTGCGCTGGATGGCGACAATGTGCGGCATGGTTTGTGTGCCGATCTGGGGTTTTCCCACAGCGACCGGATCGAAAACATCCGGCGCGTTGGGGAAGCGGCCAAGCTTTTGACCCAGGCGGGGGTTATCGTCCTGGCCGCTTTTATTTCTCCATTCCGCGCCGACCGGCAGAAGGTAAGAAATCTTATGGCGGCGGGGGATTTTATTGAAGTTTTTTGTGACTGTTCCCTGGAAATATGTGAATCCAGGGATGCCAAAGGGTTGTACAAGAAGGCTCGCGAGGGTGAAATACGGGATTTTACCGGTATTTCTTCTCCCTACGAAAAGCCGGAGCACCCGGATCTGATTCTCAAGACCGGGGAGAATACGATTGATGTATGTGTCGGGATGGTGATGGAAAAAATCAAATCCCGTTTGCAGGTCGCCGATGCTATCAAGGTGGGCCTGACTGAATTTTAATCCGGATTGGTTTTGGTATGGAACTGACGGCCATAGGCGTCCTTCTGGGTATCGGATGGGTTTGGTATGCCAGCATGAAGGCGAGGGAGAAGTGTCACGATACGGCACGGGATTTGTGTGAGAGGATGGGGGTGCAGCTTGTGGATGATACGGTATCCTTGAGCCATCTGGGGATCCAGCGTAATGGTGAGGGGCGTTTGGTTTTCAGGAGGGTTTACGAATTCAGGTATCTGGATGCGGAATGGATATTGCGCGATGGCACCATCATCCTTGTGGGGTATACCTTGGAATCCTGTCTGGTTCATGGGCAAGGGGCATATCATTAGGTGGGGCAGATGTTGATTCTAATTTTTTTCGTCGGGTGGGAATGATTGTGGGTGTGGTGTAAGAATGAATGTGCTCCCGTGGGGATGGGAGCGTGGTATTGATCGGTGAATTGGTGGCCAATCGTCAAGGAGATGCGCCATGATCGCCCCCGTATTGGGACGGCATTTGTCGTTTGTGAAAGGGCTGGTGGCCCTGTATTTGATTTTTTTGGTGATTTTTTTTGCTGCGGCACCGTTTTTGACGTTGTGGTTGTACGCCGAGACCGATTTGAGTCGAAGTTTACTACCGCAGTTGATTGGGTTTTGTTTACAGGGGGCGTTTTTGGTGGTGGTCTTCGCCATTTATGAAAAACGCACGACGATTCAGGCCAAGCGAGGTCACAAGTTTGCCTTGCGCAGTGCCGTTGCTTCCTTGATTCGTCCTTTGGACAGTGACGGGGGGTGGGTAGGCAAGATGATGTCGTCTTCGCCCACCATCCTGACGCAGTTTCAGCAGGATATTATGGATCGGGGTTTTTCCGGGGAGCAGACGAAAAAGCTGGGACAGCATGCCAGGACGATTTTGGTTTCTTTGGAATCCTTGACGGTTTTGGCGGCCCAGATTGATGTGGACCATTTGGAGCATTGGGGATTGATCCTCAACAGCATTCGAGAATTGGTCGATGTCGAGTCGCCGAAGCAGGCCAGGGATGGAATGATGGAATTGATTGATGCGGTGCGTGATTTTGACGAACTGTACATCTATTGATTTTTGTCGTGTTCGGACAGATTCCAGATCACGGGTTTTAGTTTGACCCCGACGAGAGGAATTGTCAAAAGGGGAATCTTGGAGGCTTCGCCTCCAAATCTCAGCGATCATTTTTGCCAAACTTTGTTTTTCCGAAACATTAAAAAACCGGGAAGGGGTGAACCTTCCCGGTTGCGGATCTGGACTACGAAACTTCAACGACGATCAAAATTTTTCAAACTCATCATCGGAAGCGGCACCGCTACCCATGTCCAAGGCGGCTCCCTGATCGGATGCCTTGCTTTTGCCCTTGATGGGGGCAGGCAGGGCATGCCTGGAGGGGGAAGACCCATGCCGACTCGCGGTGGCAGTGGGTTTGTGCCCTGCCAGAGTGGTGGACGGTTTATGGGCACTCGGTTTGGCACGCACCGCTTTGGTGGTGCTGCCGGTATGGAAAAAGTTGATGGCCTGCTGCAAAATTTCGGCTTGGGCCGACAGCTCTTCTGCGGTGGCTGCCATTTCTTCCGACGCCCCAGCATTTTGTTGAATCACCTGGTCAAGTTGTTGAATGGCCAGGTTGATCTGGTTGGCTCCGGAATTCATCTCCTGACCGCTGGCGGAAATCTCTGCAATAAGCTCATCGGTTTTTTGGATGTCGGGAACCAGCTGGTTGATGATGCCGCCCGCCTTCTCCGCGACCGACACGCTGGAAGCGGACAGTTGCGTGATCTCACCGGCTGACGATTGGCTGCGCTCGGCTAATTTGCGCACCTCGGCAGCGACGACGGCGAAACCTTTGCCATGCTCCCCGGCACGCGCCGCCTCAATGGCGGCATTGAGGGCAAGCAGGTTGGTCTGGCGGGCAATCTCCTCGATGACCCCGATCTTTTCGGCAATCTGTTTCATTGCCCGCACCGCCTCCTGAACCGCATTGCCACCCTCCTCGGCATCCTTGGCCGCCTTGGAGGCGATGGTCTTGGTGGTGGTGGCGTTATCATTGTTCTGGGCAATGTTGGAGGCCATCTCTTCCATGGCTGAGGATGTCTCCTCCACCGAGGCGGCTTGTTCCGTGGCTCCTTGAGACATTTTGGAGGCCGAGTCGCTCAACTCCTGGCTGCCCGCCGTCACACTGTCGGCTGAATTGCGTACATTTTCCACCACCTCGCGCAATTTTACCACCATGCCCCGCAGGGAATCCGCCAACTGCCCGATTTCATCTTCCTGATTGATGGAGACGCTCGCCGTCAGGTCGCCACTGGCTATGGTTTTGGCAAAGGCGATCCCCTGGGTCAGCGCACCAACAATCGCCCGGGTCAGGACGAACGCAATGATGATTCCCAGCAAAACCGCCGCCACACTGCCCCCGGCAATCAGGCTCGTGGCAGAGGCCATTTCGTGGTGCATTTTACTCTTCTGGTCATCTGCCGCAACATCAACTGCACCATCGACTTTGCGCCGTGCCTCGATCATGCGGGTCTCTGCCCCCATCTGGGATGCCAGTGCCTTGACGATACCATCGATCTCCTTTTTGTATTCATCCAGGGAGGCAAGAACTTTTTTGATCTGGTCAATGTTGGCTTGTGCCGTGAATTTGGGCAGCAACTCGCTGGCAACCTTCTGGGCTGCGGCGACACCGTCGTAGGTGCGCTTGATCTGCGCTTCATCCTTGCCCCGGGTGATGATAATCTCTTTTTCACCGATGCGGGCGTCGCGGAACGCAATCATGATGTTCATGGCTCCATCGATCTTTTCAAACCGATCCTTGATTTTCGCGCGAGTCGGCTCTACGTCCGCCGCCGCCATCCCTTCCTTGATGCGGGCCAGTTCCTCGTCAAATTTCTCAGACTGGTTTTTTTCCAACGCCGAAGCTTGTTCTTGCACTGTAGCGGATGCGGTAAGGATACGTAGGAGTGCTTCTTTGACACCCTTCTCCAGATCGATGAAATCACCCAGTTCCTTGCCATAGACATCGGCGGTGCTGATGACATCGTCCATTTGTTTTTTGTTGGCGGGATCCTGGAATTTATTGTCCCGAGAGTCGGCGGCCTGACGGCGAATCTCGTCTACGGCTTTCATTCCTTCATCCCGGCGGGCCGGATTTTTGTCGGCCAGAAAATTCCTTTCGGCATTAAGCCCTTCCATGCCCTGATCGATCAAAAACTGCATGTCCTGGGTGTTGACGAGTCTTTTTTCGATACCCGACATGCTGTTCCAGGCAATGACGGCCACAACGACGGTCAAAAACAAAACCAAACCAAAACCAAGTCCCAGTTTATAACCCAATTTTATGTTTTTCATTCGAGAGTACCTCCTTATTCATTGACTTAGCGTAAGGCTTCGACCGGCTGACCCTTTTCGCATACCCAGGAAAAAGACTTTTACCGTGCCCTCGAAATGTACCTGTTGGCGAAAAAAAAATCTATAAAATAAACCGGCTGAGGTCTTCATTTTCGGAAAGATTTTTCAACTGATGGCGTACATAATCAGCACTTATTTCAACTTTTTCGCCACGTCGATCCGGGGAGGTGAAGGAGAGGTCATCCAGGAGTTTTTCCAGGACGGTGTGTAAACGTCGGGCACCGATATTTTCGGTGGTTTCGTTGACGTGGGCGGCGATCTCGGCGATGGCGCGGATGGCCTCCTGGGTAAAATCGAGGGTCACCCCTTCGGTGGCAAGCAGGGCGGTATATTGTCGGGTCAGGGCATTTTCCGGCTCGGTCAGAATGCGAAAAAACTCTTCCACTCCCAGGCTGGCAAGTTCCACCCGGATGGGGAGGCGGCCTTGGAGTTCCGGCAGCAGGTCGGAGGGTTTGGCCAGTTGAAACGCCCCCGAGGCGATGAAAAGGATGTGGTCGGTTTTCACCATGCCGTGTTTTGTGGATACCGTCGTTCCTTCAACCAGGGGCAATAAATCACGCTGGACCCCCTCGCGGGAGACATCGCCACCACGCATTTCGTTGCCACGGCTGCACACTTTATCGAGTTCATCCAGGAAGACGATGCCCGATTGTTCCACCCGTTCCAGGGCCTCACGGCGGCACCGGTCCCGGTCCACCAGTTTGGAGGCTTCCTCGTCGGTCAATAATACCAGGGCTTCCTTGACAGTGACCTTGCGATTGCGTGCCCGACCGCCCCCCAACAATCCCCCCAGCATTTCCTGGATGTTGATTCCTTCCATGCCCTGAGGAGTAAAAACTTCCAGGGTGGCACCGGAGCGGGGTTCCCTGATTTCGATCTCGACTTCGCGGTCATCCAAACGACCTTCTCGCAGCATTTTTCTGAATTTTTGCCGGGTCTGGGAATCTTCGGGATTGCCGTGTTTGGGTGATGGTTCATCGGAATCACCGCCCAACAGGGCACTCAGGGGATTGTTGCTGGGGGTGTTTTGGGATTGGGGTGGGGGCAGCAGCAGGTTGAGAACTTTTTCTTCGGCCATGTCTTCGGCCTGGCGACGCATTTCGGTTTTGGATTTCTCCGTCACCATTTTTACCGCCATGTCCATCAGATCGCGGATGATGGATTCCACGTCGCGTCCCACATAGCCCACTTCGGTAAACTTGGTGGCTTCCACCTTGATGAAGGGGGCATCGGAAAGTTTGGCTAGGCGTCGGGCGATTTCGGTTTTGCCCACCCCGGTCGGGCCGATCATGAGGATGTTTTTGGGATAGACCTCCTCTCGCATGACCGGATCGAGTTGTTGCCGACGCCAACGGTTGCGCAGGGCGATGGCGACAGCCCGCTTGGCACCGTCCTGTCCGATGATGTGGCGGTTGAGTTCGGAGACGATTTCACGGGGGGTGAATTCGGACATTTACAGCTCTTCGATGACAAGGTTGTTGTTGGTATAGATACACAGATGGGCGGCGATCTTCAGGGATTCTTCGGTGATTTGCCGGGCTGTCATGGTGGTGTGGTCCAAAAGGGCACGGGCCGCCGATTGGGCGTAGGGACCGCCGGAGCCGATGGCAATGAGTCCGGTACGCCAATCCTTGGCCAATTCGACTGCGGAGCGGGTAAGATTACCGCCGTGTTTGCTCAATTTGGATTCAAAGCGTTCAAACAGGGTAAAGGCATCGGCCGTGGCTCCGGCGAAGCCGGCCAGGACCGAACCGTCACTCATGGTCCGAACCTTGCGCGCGTTGGCTTTGACGACGATATTGCCCAAAGTGACCTGGCCGTCTCCGCCCATGACGACGGACGATCCTCGACGAACCGATAAAATGGTGGTTCCCTCAAACATGAAACGACCTTTCTTGGAAAGACGACTCTGCCCACAAACGCGAATGGTGCGTGCTTTGGCTGCAAAATGCAAGGCAAAGAAACGGATGTGGAGGTTTTGAATGAATCCTTCTGCTTTGTTTGTGGATCCGCCCACGCTGCATCTCAGTTTACCCCATCCTTGCGGATACCTTCCCGATTTGCAGGCCGCCACCATGTTTGTGGACAGTACCTGGCCCGTGGATCCCCACCTTTATGAATGGTTGTTGGAACGGGGGTTTCGCCGCAGCGGATCGCACGTTTACCGCCCTTGTTGCCCCGATTGTACGGCGTGTTTGCCGGTGCGTCTGCCGGTACAGCGGTTCCATCCCCAGCGCAGCCTGCGGCGGGTGCAGGAGAAAAACAGGGATCTGTCGGTGTCGGTGCATCCCGCCAGGTACAACGATGAACGTTTTGCCCTGTATCTGGACTATTTGCAAACCCGTCATGCCAGTGGTCCCATGGCGGCGGCGGAGCCGCATGATTTTACCGAATTTCTTTTATGTGACTGGGGGGAAACCCGGTTTGTTGAATTTCGTCTTGGGCAACGGTTGTTGGCGGTAGCGGTCATGGATGTTTTGCCCGGTTCCCTGTCGGCTGTCTATACCTTTTTCGACCCCAGGCAACACCAGCGCAGTTTGGGATCCGTCGCCGTTTTGTGGCAGGTGCAACACGCCATCCAGCAACAACTTCCCAATCTCTACCTGGGTTATTGGATTAAAAATTGTCGGAAAATGGCCTATAAGGCCCGTTTTCAACCCATGGAGGGTTATTCCAGACAACAATGGAGTTTTTCTACTTTATAATGAGTTAAAGGTCTGTTTGTGCATTTTTCATTGACGTCTGCCCGGTGCGTGTCGATAGTATGGTCAACCTGGATGATTTTTTCAGGTTGACCATAACTTTCCTTAATGTTGCATTCATGCCTTTTTCCGCTTACGCGCATTTTTTGCAAAACCGCCGCAATACTCATTGCCTGCGCGACCTGCGCCCGGTCGGCCCCAGCGTTGCCGGTTCTACCCGCCTGCATGATCGCCGCATGCTTAATTTTTCTTCCAACAACTATATGGGGTTGGCTGATCATCCCGCTTTGGTTGCCCGTAGCCAGGAATGGACCGCCCTTTGGGGGACCGGGTCTACGGCATCGCGTCTGGTTTGTGGTGACATGGAACTTTTCGACCCGATCGAAAAAAAACTGGCCGCCGGCAAAGGGTACGAATCGGCCCTGGTGTTCAATTCCGGATTTCAGGCCAACAGCACCCTTCTTTCCTCTCTCCTGGATCCATCGATTCTTAAACATTCTCCCCTGGTTTTTTCCGACCGGCTCAACCATGCCTCCATACATCATGGCATTCGTGCGGCCGGGGTCAGGCAAATACGCTATCGTCACAATGATCTTGATCATCTGGAAACTTTGCTCAAAAAGCATCAATCCGCTCCGAATCCCAAATTTATTCTGTCGGAAACGGTGTTCAGCATGGATGGTGACCGGGCCGATGTGGCGGGATTGTTGCGTCTTAAACGCCGTTATGACGCTTTTTTGTACCTGGACGAGGCCCACGCCGTCGGGGTGTTGGGCAAGGATGGTTTTGGCTTGGCGGCCGATTTTCCAGGGGAGGCCGACTTGGTGATGGGAACGTTTAGTAAAGCGTTGGGAGGGTTTGGGGCCTATGTGGTTTGTTGCAGGCCGTTGCGTGATTTTTTTATCAACCATTGCAGTGGATTTATCTATGCTACTGCTCTTCCTCCGGGAGTGCTTGGGGCCATGGATGCGGCACTGGAGTTGCTGCCCACCCTGGAGCCGCAACGCCGGCGACTGTTACACAACAGCCAAAACCTGCGTCGGCATATTCAGGCCCTCGGTCTGGATTGTGCCGCTTCTACGACGCAGATTGTGCCGCTTATCCTGGGTTCCGAGGAAAAAGCCCTGACCATGGCCAAGCATCTGGAATCCCATGCTGGAATTATGGCGGTGGCGGTGCGTCCCCCGACCGTTCCTGCGGGTTCGAGCCGCATTCGTTTTTCCCTGAGTGCCGCCCATGATGACTCGGCCATCGAACGGTTGACCCAGGCCATCACCCATTGGATTGGCCTGCCCTCATGAATCCACGTCCCACACTTTTGTTTGTCCATGGCTGGGGTTTTGGTCCCGGATTTTGGCGACCGTTGATCCGCTCCCTGAAGGGATGGAATACCCAATCTTTGGATTTGGGATTTTTTGGGCCACCGCGCCTGGAAATTCAGGGAGAGGGTCCCTGGGTTGCCATCGGCCATTCCACAGGGTTTTTGTGGATTCTGCGGCAATTGCAGAAAAACCCGTTGCAATCGAGGTGTCTGGGCCTGGTTTCCCTCATGGGGTTTTCCCGTTTTGTCCGGGGCGACGATTTTCTCCATGGTGTGGATCGCCGTATCCTGACCCGAATGGAAGGGGAGTTGACACGCGATTCCAACCAGGTATTGGACCAATTCATGGCCATGGGCGGTGTCAACAGACCTTTGGCGGGGCTGCGGGCGCAAGGCGACGCGCAGGCTTTGGCTCAAGGATTGAACTGGCTTGCCGCCTGGGATGAACGTCCGACCCTGGCTGCCTGGACCCGTCCCTGGCTGGCCCTGGCGCAACGGGATGATGGCATCGTTAGCGAACGCATGACCCTGGATTGTTTTGGCAGTTTGACACCGGTGGCGGCGGGGGGGTTGCAATGGTTTGACCAGGGGGGTCATTTTCTCCCCCTCATCACCCAGCCCGATCTTTACGCGGGTCGCATCAACACTTTTCTGGGTCGGTATTTTTCATGAGCGGCAGGAGTCTCATACGCGCCGCCTTCGACCGCGCCCAGGATTATGACCAGCAGGCGCGGATGCAGGCCCAGATCGCCCAAAAACTGGCGCAGGGTTTCAATCGGTTTGACCCGCGATCCTCCCTGGTGGCACTGGAAGTCGGATGTGGCACCGGTTTTTTAAGTCGGCTGTTGCTTGATCGGTTACCACAGACACGCCTTCACCTGACGGACATCGCCCCCTCCATGATGGAGCGTGCCCGGATCAATCTTCAAGCTTACCGTCAGGGGCCGAAAACCTTCACCGTCATGGATGCCGAAACCCCTTGTTTCAACACGGTATTCGATTTGATTACCGCCAGCATGGTTTTTCAATGGTTTCGCCGCCCCATCGAGAGTATTTCCGGTCTTCTGAACTTGTTGGCCCCCGAAGGACAGCTTTTTTTCGCCACCCTGGGGCCGGATACCTTTCGGGAGTGGCGAACCCTGTGTGGCAACCAGGACATTCCCTGTGGTCTGCACCACTATCCAGGGGAGGAATTTTGGTTTGATCTGGCCGCCCGACAACGGATGACCCTGGAACTGACCGAAGAACACCTGATGGAAACGCATTCGTCGCCCATGGCGTTTTTAAAGCGATTGAAGGCCATCGGTGCCGAAACTCCCGACCCTGGTCACGTTCCGGCACCGGCAGGACGTCTGCGGCGTCTGCTTGTTTCTTCGGACGTTGCTAAAAGTCCTTTTGTGGTGACGCACCATCTTTATTTTGGAACTTTCATCAACCGTCCCAAAACGGGGCAAACATTTCAAAAGTCCCATGTCATTTCTTAGAAGAGAGACAAACGCTGTGAATCAAAATCCCAAAGCCGAGGAAAATTTTATTCACACCCTGACCGGGAGGGCGTTACAGGGGGAACCCCCAACGCCTGAAGACGCCCTGAGGATACTCAATGATCCGCAACTTGAACTGTTGGAGCTGCTTCAGGGGGCTTTCATGGTTCGCAGGCATCATTTTGGCCTGGGGGTGCGGGTTCACATCCTCAACAATGTCCAGAACGGATATTGTCCCGAAGATTGTAACTATTGTGCCCAGGCGGCCAATAGCCAGGCTCCCATCGAAAAGTACACCCTCAAGTCGGACGAGGAAATCGTTCGCGGGGCAGAAGAGTCCTTCAAGAGCGGGGCTTACCGTTATTGTATCGTCCTTTCGGGTCGGCAACCACCGGCGGCACGGGTGGAACACATGGCCGGACTGGTGAAAAAAATCAAGGCGTCTTGGCCGGTGCAGGTGTGCCTGTCGGCCGGTTTTCTTGATCGTGATACCGCCCGGGTGTTGAAGGAAGCGGGTTTGGATCGTTACAATCACAACCTGAATACCGCCGAATCCCATTATGGCAGCATTTGCAGCACCCATTCCTACGCCGAAAGGGTAAAGACTCTTGAGGCGGCCCGGAGTGAAGGTTTGGAGGTATGCAGTGGCATCATCCTCGGCATGGGGGAGACCGATGCGGAGATTGTGACGGTGGCAATGAAACTCAGGCAACTCGATGCCCGTTCCATTCCTGTCAATTTCTACGTTCACGTTCCAGGTTCCAGGATGGGAGATCGCGATGATCTGACGCCACAACGATGTCTTCGCGCCCTGGCATTGTTCCGTTTTGTCAACCCGGATGCCGAAATACGGGCCGCCGGTGGACGGGAAGCCAACCTGCGCTCCATGGAATCGCTGGCACTTTTTCCGGCCAACTCATTGTTTAGTGAAGGGTACCTCAATGTTGGCGGTCATGGAATCGACAAAACGCGGAAATTGATTGAGGATGCCGGTTTTTTTGTCGAAAGGGTGGAGGAATCCAATTGACACGATGCGGGGAAAATTTTCTTTTGTTTTTCCAATTGTTGGCGATATATACTCAAGCGGTTGGGTGTGTGCTGGCAGTGGAATGAATGATCGTTTACCTGGTATTTGGTGATGGTGCGGAGGGTTTTCGACGGTTTGCGGAGAAGGTCATGGCATCTTTGACTGCACGGATCGTGGCGATACTTCTGCTTGTTTTGCTTGTCGGCTGTACAAAAAGCGACGAGGAAGGGTGGGCGGGGCCGGGTGCTAGCGAGGAAAATCTGGAAACCGACGGGGAAGATCTTCTGAGTTCGCTGAAGAGAAGATTTTTCAACACGTTTGATTCCGTCACCCTGGGCGAGGGGCTTTTCCAGCACGAGCCTGTGGCTGAGGATCTTTTGCGTCAGGAGATTTCTCCCGAAAAGTTAAGGAGGTTTGATCGTGACCATCTCCAGGAAAAGGCAAAACAGATCCAAAAAACTGCCGCTGAGTCGGGAGTGACGCTCAATCCGAAGACGGTGACCGAGAAGAAAAATATACGCGAGATGGGAAAACGGTTTGGACTTTCTGAGGAACGCATTGCCGAGCTTGAGGCCATAGCCGAGGCCAATAGGGCGAAAGACGCCGCTCATCAGGGGCCATCCGATCCGGGTTCTGCTTCCGTTCGGACGCAACAACCGTCTTCTCCCGGGGAAGTTCCTGCCTCCGCCCCGCTTGTATCCACGCAAAAACCCGAGTCCATCCCGAAGCCGTTCGCGAAATATCCGCGAGATTATTCGTCGGAGATGCAGGACATCGTCCAGCGTCGTGAGGAGCGGTTGCGTGAGGCCTTGAAGGTTCCCACCAAGCCATGATTTCACCAACACAAGGTTTTTTTGTCACTGGAACCGACACGGGAGCGGGAAAAAGCGTTGCATGCGCCTGGTTGGTGCGGGTTTTGGATGCGGACTATTGGAAACCGGTGCAATCGGGTTTGGAAGGGGAAACCGATACCCAGATGGTTCAAAGATTGACGGGGTTGCCGGGGCAGCGTTTTTTCCCACCGACGTTTTCTTTGACCCAGCCGCTTTCGCCGCATGAATCGGCCCGACGGGATGGTATCAGGATACGTTTGGATGATTTTTCCTTGCCGACCTCGTCGCGCCCTCTGGTGGTTGAGGGGGCCGGGGGGCTTCTGGTGCCGTTGAATGACCAGGACTATATGATCGACCTCATCCGTCAATTGGGCCTGCCGGTCATTCTTGTGGCCAGGACAACCCTGGGGACCATTAACCATACTCTTCTGAGCCTTGAAGCCCTGGTTCGTCGAAATATTCCGGTACGGGGAATTATCCTGAGCGGACCGGAAAATCGGGCCAATCACGCCACCATCGCCACCATCACTAAAGTTGCCATTCTGGCAAGCATTCCCCACCTTGATCCTTTGACTCCGGCCACTTTGGCCCGGGTTGCGCCCTTGGCGCACGACCTGGGGTAGCCTTTGCTCCCCGCCCGATTTATGTGGCAGATGGCCAAGACCGATGGTATCATCCTGGTCGAGACGGATGAGGTCACCAATCAATTTTAAGGATTTGAGGGGAGATACCATGGGGCAGGACCAACTTTTCAAGGAAATTGATCAGCGTACCAATCTGGCGATGAGCAACGAATTTGAGATGCTCACCTTTCTGCTTTCTGACGGTCAAACTTATGGATTAAATGTTTTCAAAATAATCGAAATTATAGAAACGCCAAAATATATCACCAAAGTCCCGCATTCCCACCCAAACGTTAAAGGTGAAATTAATTTTCGTGATCGCCCTATTACGCTCATCGACATCGGTGAATATCTGGGCATGGAGGCTATCGACTTCGCCAATACTATAAGTTATGTTCTGGTTTGTGAATACAGCAATACCACCCAGGGATTGATGGTCAAGGAACCCAACATATTGATTACCAAGAGTTGGGACGATATTGTCAAGCCCGAAGGGGAAATCTATGATTCCAGCTGCCTGACGGCCATGACTTGGCACCAGGACCAGCCCATACAATTGTTGGATGTGGAAAAAATTCTCAATGACATCATTGGTATCGAGACAAAGATTTCCGATGAGGCCATTGCCAGGGTTAAAAGTTTGGCTACGGAAAGGCATCACATTCTGGCCGTGGATGATTCCACTGCCGCATGTGCCCTGACCCGTTTGGTTTTGTCACAAATGGGCATTGCCCACACCGTTGTTTCCAGCGCGCCCAAAGCCCTGGAGCTTTTGAAAGAATCTTTGGACGCCAAGGGGGTCAGCCCTTATACACTGATTTTTACCGACATTGAAATGCCGGTCATGGATGGGTTTACTTTTACCCGCAAGGTCAAGGGCGACCCCAAGCTTAACCATATTTATCTGTCCGTCCATAGTTCTTTGAGCAACAAGTCCAACGAGGATAAGGCGGCCAGTGCGGGTGCCGACGATTTTATTCCAAAATTTACTCCGGATAATATATGCAATCTGGTGATTCGCCAGATAGAAAAGGCGGAGCGTCTGCGGAAGGAAGAGATTTCCTGATTCAGGTTGCCTCTGGCGACAGAAAGGTGCCTTTGGTTATTTCGTGCAAACAGGCTTCCGGGGCTTTGAGTGCGGCTCGCGTGCGGGAACTGACGGAGTTGGATCGGGCTTGCGTGTGGCATCCTTTTACTCAGGAGGCTACGGCACCTCCCCCCATCCCCATTGTTTCGGGCCGTGGTGCTTGGTTGCAGGCGGCCGATGGTCGGCGTTTTCTGGATATGATTTCATCCTGGTGGCTTTGCGTGCATGGTCACGCCCAACCTGTCATTGCCGAGGCGATTGCTAGGCAGGCCCGGGAGTTGGAGCAGGTCATCTTTGCGGGTTTTACCCACGAACCGGCGGTGCGACTGGCGCAACGGTTGACGCGTCTGTTGCCTGAAGGGCTGACGCGGGTTTTCTTTTCCGACAACGGGTCTACGTCAGTGGAAGTGGCCTTAAAGATGGCCATTCAGTATCATCGCAACCGGGGAGAAAAGCGGTTTCGGATCGGGGTTCTTGAGGGGGGGTATCATGGCGACACGGTGGGGGCCATGTCTGTGGGGCGTTCGTCTGGTTTTTTCGATGTTTTTGGCGATTATTTGTTCCAGGTAGATACGTTTGCCTTTCCTGCCACGTGGGAGGCGGATGATGGGGTGGAGGTGCGTGAAGCCGAGGTTTTGGCGGCGGTGGATCGTTATCTGTCCGAGCACGGGTCTGCGTTGGCGGCGATGATTGTGGAGCCGTTGGTTCAGGGGGCCTCGGGGATGCGCATGTGTCGGCCGGTTTTTTTACAGGAATTGGCTCGACGGGTACGGCTGGTGGGGGGACTGGTTATTTTTGACGAGGTTATGACAGGATTCGGTCGCACGGGTGCTTTGTTTGCGAGTGAAAAAGCGGGGGTGGTTCCCGACATTATTTGTTTATCCAAGGGGCTTACGGGTGGCTTCATGCCCATGGCGGTGACGGTGTGCAGTCAGATGCTTTATGAAGCTTTCTTGGGTGACACTTTTGATCGTGCGTTGGCGCATGGCCATTCCTTTACGGCCAACCCTTTGGGTTGTGCGGCGGCGTTGGCTTCCCTGGACCTTTTTGAGACTGGGGAGCCTTTACGTCGCTGTAAGGTTTTGGAGGATATTCATCGTGAGCGTTTGCAGGAGTTGTGTCACCACCCCCGTGTCATCAAACCCCGGTGCACGGGGGTTATTGCAGCTTTGAATGTTGTGGCGGCGGGGCAGGGGGGATACACGGCGGTTGTCGGGCAAAAATTTAAACAATTTTTTCTTGACCGGGGGTTTCTCATTCGCCCGTTGGGGGATGTGATTTATTTGTTGCCGCCTTATTGTTTGACCGGGGAAGAGCTTCATTCGGCCTGGGATGTGATTGTCGAGGCTTTGAATGTTGTCGAATAAAAAAAACTATTCCTTGAGCGAAAGTGGCGGAATTGGTAGACGCCCTGGACTTAGGATCCAGTGCCTTCGGGTGTGGGGGTTCGAGTCCCCCCTTTCGCACCAGCATTTATTTTTCACCAGTGACCAAACAACGCGGGCGTTTCGGTTTATTCCAGTCGTTTAAGGATTTCCCGCCACAAGGTGGTCAGGGCAAGGTTTTCGTCCGAATCGGGGGCATAGATGGCCAGGGGGGCGCGTTTGACCCCCATGGCTTCGATAACGTTGGAATGGGGGATGCTTTGTTTGGCGAAAATGGGGTGTTTCCCGCACACGTTTTTTGCGATGATCCGGTGGACGGAATTGTTGGTGTTCACCATATTGAAAAATGGCACCACCCGCATCTTTAATTTTTTGTTTTTTGCCAGGTGACGCACCAACCTGTTGTAGGATCGCAAGGACAGGGGGGTTGGGATGAGGGGGATGAGAAGGACATCCGTCACTCTGAGTATGTTTTCGCTGAGCAGGGAGAGTCCTGGGGGGCAATCCAGGAACAGGCGTTTGTAGGTGTCTCGGAGAGGTTTGATCATTTTTTTCAGGCAGCCGTCGGGTTTATTGGCCTCGGCGAAGTATTGGTCAAAATAGCGATAGGAGGCATCGGCCGGGAAAAGGTCAAGGTTGGGGTAGCCGCTGGATTTGATTCTGTCTTCGACGGGATTTTTTTTCTGCATTAGACCTTTGACACCGCCGGGGATTCCCACCTTGTGGCAAAGGTAGTAGCTGGTGGCTCCTTGGGGATCCAAATCCCAAACCAATGTGGACACGCCCTCCGCAGCCGAGCTGTAGGCCAAGTTGACGGTGGACGTGGTCTTGCCAACTCCCCCCTTGATGTTGTAGATGGAAAAAATTTTCATCAGACCTTCCGTTTGATTGGAATAAATGATCCGGACATTATGTTGGGTTGGTAGGGCATTGGCGGATGCAAAATATCATGGGGGAACTGTTGTGGAAGGATCGTTGTCTGGGATCGACAGGCTTTGGTTGAGCTGCATCATGGGGTGGAAGGTAAGGTCTTGGGTATTCTGTTTGCAAGTAACCATTCGGTCCTCCCCCTCTTTTTTTCAAGGTTGAAACGATTGCGGGGGTTAAGTGGGGGGGATGGTCCCCCCCGGCTTAGGTTTGGGGCCGTGCCCCAAGGTTTTGATTTTTTCCCGACGGGCATCATGTTGACCTGTATGTCGCAGAATTTGACACTGTTATTGCCAGTTTATTGGCGGAACCAACCTTGTGAGTGAGGAACCGGAATGGCTATCCCATTGATCTCCGAAGAGGATTTACAAAGAAACCGGATGGCTTTTGCCATAAGAAGAAAAGTTGCTGTTCGACAAGAAACAGAAAAATTGGAAAGGATGATTGATAGAGAAGCTGCGAGTCGATTACATAAGGGTATCAGTTTGCCCTATACCATCCCGTTTCAAATTCCAGAAGGAATCGTGAGCAGGAAAGAACAGGGCGATTTTTTGGACGCGGATGATTATTTTCTGTCTATTGCCACGGAGTTACGGGAGATATACCGCAAGGCGGGTTGGGCTTCCAAAGTTAAACGGGTTGGGGAAGCGGTTCATATCATGTTGGATCGGCCAAAACCTGTAAAGGCGAACAATCCCGAAGTCTCTGCCGCGTAACGGTTCATTTTTAGGTGCCGGAAAAACAAAGTTTGGCAAAAATTTTTGCGGGGGTCCGGGGGGGGGGGTATCCCCCTCGGCTTAGGTTTTGGTTTTTGCCCTGAGGGCATTATGTACCCATTCGCAAATTATGGAACAGCGCGTTTTTTCCCCTGAGCATTTTTTTCCCCCCCGAAAAATCCATGCAAAGGTAAAACGAAGGGGAGCCTGTGTTTTCATTGCCGATGCAAACGGATCCAAGGCACTGAAAATTAACATTATTCTATTTTTACAGGCAGGATTGAATTGTGTGGCATGATACTTGAATATAAATTATCAAATCATAAAAAGCCGGTGGGATGGTCCCACGGGTAAAAAACGGTCCAGGAGAGCAGGAATGGCCAGCATTGCAAAACTCGTAGCGATGGAATCCATTCTGGAGCAGATAACGGGGGAGTTGGTCCTCGATGTGCAGAGTGGCAGGATGGGTGTCAGTGAGGAGATCATGCAAAGTTTGGAATCACTGGTGGATGCCACCCGCAAAATTCAAATAGTCCGGGAAAACATGGAAGCGGAAGCCGGGGAAAATATGACGCAGGAAGAGACCGAAGAACCCCTTTATCGCTTTCGTCTCGCTTCCTGATAAGTTGTTGTTTGTTCCTCCCATGGGGGGGTGGCGTGGAAAAAAAAAGGGAGGCACTCTGGCCTCCCTGAAAAAAAGGTGCTGCCTGTCGAAGCGGTTATTTTTTGAGAATTTTTGGAACCGCCGGGGACTGAACTCGGGACCACACGGGCAAATTGCCACCGAGAAGGGGGCGCAGGTAGTCCATGAAGGCCGGTGTCACATCGGCGTTGCTGCTGGCGATGAAATTGTCGGACATCACCTTGGTCTTTGCGGCAACATCTTCCAGGGCACTCAGGCGGTATTCCACGGCGTATTCTGCCACCCTGTGGATGGTCACTGTCCCTGACTTGCCGCCAAACATGGCCAATTGAACCCCTTTTTGTGCAACTTCACGCGCTTCCCTCTGGTCCACGTCGGAAACGACCCCGAGGAATGAACGTTGGAGGTAGCCGAAGGTATCGCCGCGCACCCGCTTGATTCCCAGGTTAGCCTTGATGGAATCGGTCATAAGGTCGGCCAGGGCACCCGTACCCGAAAGCTGTACGTTTCCGTGGGCGTCGCGCTCGACTTCCTTGGCTAGCTTGGTGGCGATGGCTTGGCCACTTTCGTCGTGAATCCCTTCGGATGCGGCGACGATGCAGCGACCGTATTTGGCGTAAGCGGTTTTGACATCGGCCAGGAATTTATCCATGGAGAAGTTGCGCTCCGGGAGATAAATCAGGTGCGGACCGTCGGAATCGTAGCGACGCAGCCCGGCGGCGGCGGCGGTGAGGAATCCGGCGTGCCGCCCCATCACCACACCGACGTAGACGCCAGGGAGTGCCCGGTTGTCCAGGTTGGCACCGGCAAAGGCGGAGGCCACAAACTTAGCCGCTGACGGAAAGCCTGGCGTGTGGTCGTTGATCATCAGATCGTTGTCGATGGTCTTGGGGATGTGGATCCCGACGAGTTCGTAGTTTTCTTTTTTGGCGAAATCGTTGACCAAGCGGATGGTGTCGGAGGAATCGTTGCCGCCGATGTAGAAAAAGTAGCGAATATCGTGGGCGATCAATACCTTGAGGATTTCCGCACAATAGGCGGCATCGGGCTTGTCACGGGTGGAACCCATGGCGGAAGCGGGGGTCTCGGCGAGAAGTTCCAGGTTATGATCGGTTTCCTGGGTCAGATCCAGGAGGTCTTCCTTGATGATGCCGGAAACGCCATGATGGGCACCGTAGATGCGATCAACGTTTGCAAATTTGCGAGCTTCCTTGACGATCCCAACGAGGGATTGGTTGATGACTGCGGTAGGACCGCCACCCTGGGCGACCAGTACTTTCCCCTTTTTCATAATTGCCTTGCTCCTTGTTTGCTCGGGTTGCCGATGATTTTCGGTGCTGTTTTTCCATTTTAAAAATTTAGAAGGTGCTTTTGGTGTCTGCGTTTCAGTCAGAATCGCAGGTACCGTTTCCCATACACCCGGATCCCCCCACTATAGCGGCAAGAAAAATATTTTGGAAGGTCAGGCGACAGGGTCAGGCCGCGACGGTAGGTTCTCCGGATGGCTTTACACGTTCGCAAAGGGATGAAATTATGTCCATTCCTGAGCTTATCGTCTAAAAAATAATTTTTGGCAGGGTGATATTTTCGGGTTTGGGTTACCATGTGTCCATGGACAGCATGAGTACTAGGTAGCGTCCCCCCTTTCCCAAGGTTACCAGCAACAGGAACAAGGGGAGGGGGATTCGCAGCACCCCGGCGGCGAAGGTCAGGGGATCACCGATGATGGGGAGCCAGGCCAGCAGTAGCCACCACGATCCGTGCCTGGAGAAGCGGGCACGGGCGCGGTCAAGGGCGGCGGGGCTGAATGGAAACCAGTGTCGGTTTTGGTAGTGGAGCAGGGAACGGCCAAGGATCCAGTTGAAGAGTGCCCCTGCGACATTTCCCAGGGTGGCGCAGAACAGGAGCATGGCAAAGGGGTAGGCATGCCGGGTCACCAAAACCCCAAGCAGTATTTCGGAGGGGAAGGGCAGCAGGGTGGCGGCAAGGAAGGCGTTAAGGCAGAGCCAGGTCAATTCTGGATCCGGCATGTTCATTTTGTTGGCTTGCTCCGCAGGTGTGGAATCGAGACCCTAGAGTAAAACAAATTTACAGGAGTTGTGGAGGATTGCCATGAATCTTATCCAGGCCATTGAGGAAAGAAAATCCATTCGTGGTTTTTTGGACCGGCCGGTCCCTGGTCCAACGATCCAAAAAATTCTCCATACGGCGCGCTGGTCGCCTTCGGGGGTGAACCTGCAACCCTGGCGGGTGGAGGTGGCCATGGGGCGGACCCTGGTGGCTCTTCGTACCCGTTTGACCGCCCTGGCGGGGGCTGGGGAACCAAAAAATCCCGACTATCAATTTTATCCCGATACCTGGAAAGAACCTTATCTGGGGCGTCGGCGTGCCACTGGTTTTGGATTGCTTGAAGCCATGGGGATTCGCAGTGACGATGCAGAGGCTCGCAGGCAGGCGTTTCTTGCCAATTATTCCTTTTTCGGTGCTCCTGTGGCCTTGCTGTTGTTCATGGACCGATCTATGGGGCAGGGGGCCTGGATGGATATGGGGATGTTTTTCCAGACTGTCATGTTGACTGCCCATGCCCACGGTCTGGGTTCCTGTCCGCAGGCAGCGGTGGCCGATTATCCCGATGCCGTTCGGGAACTGTTACATGTGGACCACCAGTATATTCTGCTGGGTTGCTTGGCCATGGGCTATCCGGATCCCCAGGCCAAGGCCAACACATTGCGGACATCACGTCTGGAGGTGGAACAATTTGCCGTGTTTCACGAATGATGTCGGTGTGACATGAGGAGACGGGGCGTGGGATGTTGTGAAGATGGGGGTGACATGGATCGGACGGTGGCCAAAGCCCTGGGGATCCCGGTTGAGGAATATTGCCAGGCTTTGCTCAAGGGGCGGGTGACGGTTGAGCGTTTTGAACGGGGAGATGTCATCGATGGGGTGACATTGCTTTTTCCACGGGCGGTCTTTCGTTATCAGGGACGCTGGACTCCCATGGATCTGGAAAAGTGAGTTTTTACAGTTATGAACCGTCGCGGCACCCGGCATACCAGTCTGACCGAGAAGGCTGTCCTTTTATGTAGGGCACTGCGCAAGGCGGGTTATCGTCCCCACCCCGGTCCCATCGATGGTCGTGGTCGTAGCCGTGGTGATTGTCGCATAAAAATTTCTTCCGAGCCTGGCCGCATCCGCCTGCGTGTTACCGGACATGGTGTACAGGAGGTTTTCCTTTATGGTCCGGTGGAGCTGGAAAAAATTGTTAAGGCTATCGAAACCATGGGGGCGGGAGTACATATTGAATCGATCATTCAAACCCGAGAATCTTTAAGTATCCGTTCAGACTCTACAGGATCTTCGTCGAATGTTTGCAAGTCCACCGAGTGAAAAGGTGGACCTGTCCAGTGGCAACTTCTTAACTTTGGCCTGGGAGACTTGGCTCCTTGCACAGACATTGAATCATCGAGTGACAAAATGTTTTTGTATGCACAAAAATTCTTGACGCTGCGCATTAATGAACAAACAATAGATTACTATGAGAATCACCATCGATGCCGCTAAAGATGCTGCCAACAAAAGCAAACATGGCATATCTTTAGGCTCTGGCATCCGACCTTGAGTGGGACTGGTTGAGGGCTACACCAGATATCCGACATCAATACGGAGAAATTCGCATGGTAGGATATGCGCCGCTCGGCAAGCGAATTTTTTGCGTAGTTTTCACAGATCGTGGTGAAGAGCGCCGTATTATCAGCCTGCGCAAGGCGAACGACAGAGAGGTAAGACGTTATGCAAGTCAAATCTAAATCTGGTCGAGTCTTCGAGTTGCCAACACCAGAAGAAAATGCCGCAATCAATGAGGGAATTGCCACCGATCCGGACACATACGAACTTTCAGATGCGGAGTTTGCGAAACTCAGGCGTATTGGACATCCAGACGCATCAGTCACCAAGGAACGCATAACGATTCGTCTTTCACGCGAGGTGGTTGAACAGTTCAGGGCCAGTGGAAATGGTTGGCAAACCCGCATCGATGCTGCATTGAAAGATTGGCTTAAAACTCATTCACCAAGCGGTGACCAGGGCAGCGTCCCGCTCCCGGTGGCAGAAGAGGCAATCCTCCGCTGTCGCAAGAGGGGGCAACCCATCCGACGCTTCCGCATGCAAGACGATCAGGCATAGCCCAAGCCACAACATTTGCACGATGATTCGCATCGTTGTTTTCCGACGGTATGGCGAATGAGCCGTTTCGGGTGCATGGTAACGCGGGACGGGAAAACATTTCCACAGCCCAGGGCCTTGGCGTGTGTCGGTTCAGCTACGCCAAACTTTGCTTTTCCGACACCTTCTAAAGGGACGCGGTCATCTTTGTTTTTTGGATAGGTGGCTTTTTATGGCCAAAAAATGTACCCAACTGCCGGCTGACATGCTCGCGTTTGTTAGATTGTGAAGTATCCACATCGCCTTCGGAAAAAAGGGCAGACGCCATGGAACGCCCTTGGAGGATGGCATCCAAACGTCTTTTATGGATATCAGCCACCAATAATTTAATTTTTTCCCGATCAGCGTCGGCCATGACCGAGAAAAGGGCAGAAACATGCGTTCTGGAGGCGGAACCGTCCATTGCCACCCGGTTTTCCACCTTGCGCACGACACATTCCCCTTGAACGCTACCATCAGCCAACGAAATTTCTACACGGGCAGACAATCCCATAGCGGGAGGCACATCTTCCGGAGCTACAGAACACTCGAACTGACCGGAGTTGACAGTCTCCAGACGCACATCCAAAACCCTGCCGTCATCCAAAGACAATCTGGCGGGAATGTTTTCCTGTGGCATCAAATCAGCACCCATCCGCACCTGGTTGTCGCCCGACAACAAAGCGACGATGGCATCTCCAAGTTCGGCGGAAGACGCCACGATTTTCATCCCGATCCCTTTGGGGTTTAAGTGAATCATTTGAACGGCAAACACTTTTTTATTGAGGGCATTGCCCAGTTCCAGCGACCCTTCATCTCCAGGGACGAAATCGCCCAGGGGCTGGAAAGTGGACAGCAAAGCCCCGCCAAGCCCCAGGTTGCGCGTGACACCCATGAAGATTTTGGGTTTGCCATCGACCGCATTCACCACCAGCCTGCCCTGGAGCTTTCCCCAAATTCTGGGAAAACGACGCCGACATTGATTTACACCGCAACAATCATTCATCGTGGATACCAAGGCCTGAAAGAGACGCCTGCGCCCCTGTTTCCCCCTGCACATGCAGTCAAAACATTTCCAAACACCAGACAACAGCAAGCCCGCCCAACCGTCACACCCGTCATCCGGTTTGAACGGGGGGCCACTAGGACTCTAATTTCCGGATGCCTCACTAGATTCTTCCTCGGCAAGATATTCTTCCCACAGCAACTCACCCCATCGATCACAACGCTCCCGGGCTTCGGTGGCAATTTTGCCCAAGAGGTCCATGGAGAGGGGTTTTTTGACATAATCGACTGCGCCAAACGAAAGGGCTTCCATGGCCCGGTCCAAATCACTGGCCCCGGTGATCACGATAAACTGGATCATGGGGTATTTTTTCTTCGCTTGTTTGATAAACTGCAACCCGTTGCCATCGGGAAGGTTAATATCCTGAAACACGATAGCAGGGCTTTGATTTTCCAGTTTTTCCAACGCTTCGTCGAAGGACTGGGCACTGATAAAATCAACATCGGTGAACTGCGGCTGGAACCTGAGAAACCGCTCGATGCTTTTGATGATCTCCGGCTCATCATCCACAGTCATGATTTTGAGTTTGCGTGCTTCCTGATCCGTTTCCATCCTATGAGACCCCCATAAAGTTCAATAAAGACCAGACAGTTCGAACACCCCCATCTTCCCCGAAAAAATAGCATCAAATGGTTTTTTTTTCAAGTTTTGCTTTCTTTATTTCTCGCGTCGTTGCAGACTGCAAACGATTTCGATCACATTATCGGCAGGGATTTTTTTTACTGGACGGTTGTGATGGCAGAGGCATTTGTTGATAAAATGATTTCACCATTCGCGTTTTTGCTTTTATTAAGCGGAATTTTGAGGGTACGATGGGGATAAGTAAACCTTCAAGGCGGATGATACCTTGGGCCAACGTTTAGAAACAGGATCCGAATCATGAGGACATCGAAAATACAGGTACTTGGAATCGCAGCGTTTTTTGTCTTGATGGCTGCGGGAATGGTCATGTCTCCCGAAAACGGAGACAAAAAGGAAATCTCCTCTGTCAGTTCAAAAATGGACATGATTGCGTCGGCGGAGGCGGGAATGGCCTCGCCCCAGACGGGGCAACCGCCGTCCGTGATCAAACCGGAGATTCCACCGGCAGCGGCGCAAATGGCGGAAGGTCAGTCGAACCCCGCTGACGGCATGGGAGGAAATCCTTCTGTCCCCGGTTTGACGGGTGACCAACCCGGAGAGGGTGCTGTGATGGGGGATCAGACCGGGGAGGGCGGCATGATGGGTGATCAACCCGGTCGTTGCGGCATGATGGGGGGGCATCCCGGTCGTTGCGGCATGATGGGCCATTCATCGGGACCGGGGGGTATGATGGGCGGACCTTCGGGACCGGGGGGTATGATGGGCGGGCCGGGAGGAATGATGGGGGGGCCAGCGGGACCGAATAACCCGGCGGCCCGGCAACAGGCTGCGGGAGCCATGGAACGCCCTCATGGCAAAATGCATGGGGGGCATGGATCCATGATGAATCATTCTCAGGGGATGGCACCTGGATCCATGGAGGGACAGCGGAAAGGGATGTGCTGTAGCCAGGGCATGAACGGCGATTCCAGAGACTTTACCCGCCTGACCACCGATACCGAAGCGGTCGAGCGTTTCCTCTATGACCAAAGGCAGAGAATCAACATTACCAGTGCTCAGGAAAAGGCGTGGAATAACTTTTCCCAGTCGGTGATGAACCAGATCACGACCCGCATCAACGTCACGAACATCATGCGCAAGGCGGCAACGGAAAACCCCATGGATCGTGTCGAACAACACCTGACCGCCATGGAAGCACTGATGAAGCAACGCCGTGCCCTGTTTGAGGATTTCCGAACCTTACACGAACAATTGAGCAACACACAGAAACCAATGGCGGAACAATTGTATTCCAACACCAGCGATTGACCGGCTATCCTCCTGCATCTGGAATTCGGCAGATGGTCCATGACGGGATCCTGAGGGAATCATGAGCGGTACCCATTCCCATCTGCAAACCGTTGTCCTGCCGGTCAGCGGTATGAAGTGTGCCTCCTGCTCAGGCCGCGTGGAACGCTGTTTGAGCGATCTGTCTGGGGTTGACAAGGCTTCTGTCAACTTGGCCATGGCTCAGGTTGTGATTACGGGCGTGGCGGAGGTGAATGATTTGGTGGTGGCGGTGGAGCGATTGGGTTTTCGCGTCCCCGTCACCACCGAGACCTTTTTGCTTGAAAGTATCCATCTCGCACCGGACAACTCACAAGTCAAAGCACCCCTTCTTGCCATCGCCGGAGTCCGCGAAGTGGAACCGGATCCCTCTGGCGTTACCATCACCTACATACCTGGAACCGTCACCCTGGAACATTTTGCGCGGGCGGTCCGGCCTTTGGGATACCACCTTAAGCGGAGCCATGACCACCAGGAAATTCCGGATGTGGCGGAGGTGGAAAGAGCGGCGGAATACCGGGCCATCAAAAATCGTCTTTGGCCTGGAGCCTTTCTGGTCTCTGCCACTATTGTCCTGGTGCACTGGGATATGTGGGGGCTGGGGCGTTTGTGGGAACTGTCCAGGACGGCCAACCAATGGTTGCAATTTTTGTTGATTTTGCCGGTCCAATTCTGGTCGGGCTGGCTGTTTCATGAAAACGCCCTGGCCACAGCCCGCCACGGCTCAGCCAACATGCACAGCCTGGTATCCCTGGGCACTTTCAGTGCCTTTGCCTATTCGGTCCTGGTCATTACAGTCCCGGGTTTTTTTGTCCCCAGGGGGGTTGCCGCGGATGTTTATTTTGAAACTTCCGGGTCTATCATTGTTTTGATTCTTCTGGGTCGATTTTTGGAAATTCGTGCCAAGGGCCGTACCTCCATGGCCATTCGTACCCTCATGGAACTAGCCCCAAAAATGGCCCGCGTGGCCCGGAATGGCCTGGAAATGGATGTCCCTTTGCGCGAGGTGGTAGCGGGTGATCGGGTGATCGTTCGCCCTGGGGAGAAAATTCCTGTGGACGGGGTCATTCTACAGGGACAATCGGCCATCGATGAATCTATGCTTTCCGGGGAATCCCTCCCAGTCAACCGTGGCATAGGCGATGCCGTCACCGGCGGCACGCTCAATAAATCGGGGGCTTTCACCTTTGAGGCCACCCGAGTGGGTCAGGCCACCGCCCTGGCGCGTATCGTGGATATGGTTCGACGCGCCCAGGGGGCCAAACCCCCCATCGCCCGGCTGGCTGACCGGATTGCCGCCGTTTTTGTACCCGTTGTCCTGGGCATTGCCACGGTGACCTTTGCCGTATGGTGGTTGTTTGGTCCCCAGCCGTCCTTGACCTACGCCATGCTCAATTTTGTTTCTGTTTTGATCATCGCCTGTCCTTGCGCCCTCGGTTTGGCAACACCGACCTCCATCATGGTGGGAACCGGCAGGGGGGCCGAATATGGCGTTTTGATCAAGGGGGGTGATGCCCTGGAGACTGCCCATGCGTTGGATGTGGTGGTGTTCGACAAAACCGGCACCCTGACCCGTGGACAACCCGTCGTCACCCAGTGGACCGGCAGCCCTGAGCATGGGGCATGGATTGCCGCCGTCGAAGCCCAATCCGAACATCCCCTGGCCCAGGCCATTGTCCATTGGGCACATGCGCAAAAAATGGTTTTTCCTGCGGTGGAATCCTTTGTTGCCCTGGCCGGATCGGGGGTTAAGGCCCGATGTGAGCATCAGGAGATTGTGATTGGAACCCGCAGGTTGATGCAGGAGATGGGTATCGATTTTTCCATGGAGGTTAGGACCATCGAACAATTTGAACAGGCAGGCCAAACCGCCATGCTGGCGGCGGTGAATGGTCGTTTGGTGGGCATCATTGCCGTCGCGGATGCCGTCAAGGCGGAAAGTGCTGCCGCCGTGGCCCGTCTGCGCTCCTTGGGACTGGAGGTCGTCATGCTGACTGGAGACAATTGGCGCACCGCCCAGGCCATCGCCAAGCAAGTCGGTATTGAGCGGGTTTTGGCCGAGGTGTTGCCGGAACATAAGTCTCAGGAAATCCAACGTTTGCAGCAACAGGGAAACATTGTGGCCATGGTTGGCGACGGCATCAACGATGCCCCTGCCCTGGCCCAGGCCGACGTGGGGATCGCCCTGGGCACGGGGACCGATGTGGCCATGGAAAGTGCCGATGTTACTCTGATCTCCGGCGATCCGGGAGGCGTGGCGGTGGCCATCGAACTGTCGGCGGCAACTATGAAAAATATTCGACAAAATCTGTTTTGGGCCTTCGCCTACAATATCATTCTCATCCCCCTTGCGGCTGGGGTATGGTTTCCTCTCTTTGGCGTTCTGTTGTCGCCGGTGTTTGCGGCGGCGGCCATGGCCCTTTCCAGCATCACCGTGGTTTCCAACGCCCTGCGCTTACGTCACTTTAAACCGGCCCTCCGTTGATCTTCTCAGTCGCATACCCTGGCCGGAAAATAAAAATACTCACCGCATGACCCTGTTTTACCGATCTTCTTCCCAACGTAGATAGCCGGGTTCCATCGTTGGGCAGGACAGGAGCGCATGAAGGATACGGCCAAACCAGTCGAAGATGAACCGGCGATCAGAGAACGGATTCGACGTTGTCAGACCGCAGAAGACCCGCAGGCCATGGAAATCCTGGTTTCCTCCTTGCTGCCTATGGTCGTACACTTGGCAGGAAAATACCCCCCCCTTTTCCATGATGACCTGATCCAGGAAGGATGTATGGGCCTCATGCAAAGCGTTCAGCGTTTTGATTTGAGTCAACCTACCCGGTTTTCCTCTTTCGCCTACCATTACATTCGCGGTCGAATGCTTAAATTTCTCAACACCAAAGCTTCCGTTGTCCGACATCCCCAAGGAAAGTGGATCCTTTGCAAATCTCTGGATACCCCGGTCCTTTACGACGAAGATTCCGTTCCTTTGGTGGAACTCCTCCAGTCTCGTGATCCGTCTCCCGAAGATCGGTTGATCAAAAAAGACATTCGAACGCGTCTGATCAAGGCCATGGACCCGCTGTCGCCCAAGGAGAAAATGGTCATTAGACAGTATTTTTGGGAATCTGCCACACTTGAGGAGGTGGGAGAAAAGCTGGGAATCAGCCGTGAAACAGTGCGTCGGGTTGGGCAGGAGTCGTTAAAAAAAATACGCCATCGATTGCTCCAGCGTACACCCGCAAAAGGTGTCAGCATCAGTGCCCTGGTCAAAAGACGACAACCTATGAAAAACAACACGGTCGCTGTCGCCGCCGCGCCGGAAACCATCGACCTTGGAGAATTTCCCATCATTCATTTTGTACTGTCCACCCGCCAGGGAAAAAGGATATGGCTCGGATCTGAGGTGCAACTGGCCAAACAGGCGATCCAACCCGATCATCTGTGCGTGGTGCGCGTTGACAGGGAAATCGCCGTGCGTTCCATCGTCAAATTGGTTCGCCTGTTGGCTGCATACCTGGGAATTCCAAGAAAAAATATTACCGTGGAACTGACCGCCCCCTAAAAAAACCACCATAACCGCTATTAAAGAAGTTTGATCAGAGTGGATATGGCACCGATGGCCACAAACAGCAACCCGCCAAGCTTGATCATCATGCGATGCTCAAGTTCTTTGATGTCACGCCGGATCAGTTCCATGTCACGTTTGAGTCCGATGTCCATCTCTTTCATGTCACGCCGGATAAGCTCCATTCTGGCATCCACCTCCTTGAAGCGAACCTCCATTCTGGCATCCACCTCCTTGAAGCGGACCTCCATCCTGGCGTCCATCTCTTTTACGTCACGTCGGATAAGTTCAATCCTGGCGTCTATCTCCTTCATGTCTCGCCGAACAAGTTCAATATCCAACTTGGTGGCGAGTCGTTCTTCCATGAGTTCAACGATGGTTTCGGCCTGCACTTCCGCCTGAGCTTCCGTGAAACCGGCAGCCTTGAGTTTTTTGGAATACGCCAATGTATCAAACATGACCGATGTGCTCATGATGAACGCCTCCCACCCCGAAGGGTATCCCAGAACATTTTTAACAGTCCAACCCCATCGGTATGATCAATTAAAACCCCTCCTTTCCGCAAGCTTTATCAAGATTGGGACCGGAGGGACTTTACCTGTTGGACCGTACCCCTGGAAACCATAACCACCTTAGCCCCATTATCGACGCTCCCGTATCCAGTCGATGGGGTAGACATACCCGCGATTGGCCAGACGTTGGGGCCAAATAATCCACTGTTTGTTGTCCAACCATTGCGTCAAGCAGGTCTGCCCCAGGTTTTGGTTGATCTTGTCGTTGAAGTCGGAAAATTTAACGGGACCTGTGACTGTCATCAAATCGGTCTGACGTAATGCCTTGAGCATGTCTCCTCTGGAAAATGAAGCGGCACGGCGCAGCACATCGCCAATAACCCAGGTGGTCGCATAGGCCTGGGCACCATCGACTTGAGATTCGGTGTTGGTTTGCTCAAGATAAGCCTGGGGATAGTTTTTGTCGGAGGCATGCGGCAATTGCGGATGCCACATGGTAACGGTTAAAATTTTATGACCTGCCTTGCCCACATTTTCCATAAATCGGGGATGGTTGAACCCGCGACCGATCCCAACGAAAATCTTTGGGTTCATGTTCATGGCCATGGAATCCAATACCAGTCTTTCTGCCAAACCCGAAGATGAAACCATGAGCACAACGTCATACGATCGATCTTTGCCCAGGTCCATGGCATGGGTAATGGACCTTTGATCCGACCCAAACACAACCGCATGCGGATGATCGATGCCCAAACGTGTGGCTACCTTGGTCAATTGGGTCACCGCAGAGACGCCAAAATTGGAATTTTCATAGAAAACTGCCATGCTTTTGGGCTTGACTACTTGGGCAAGAAAATTTTCCAATTCCACCATGGATTCCCCCATGGCGGGACTGATGCGAAACACAGGAAATCCCATACCTTCGGAATCCGAGGGTTCCTTATTTTTCCCGGGAGGGTCATAACTTGCCGCGACGGTCAGCCGGTCGACCATGGAAGAGTGAAGCAGCAACGGAAAGCTGTGTTTTACGGCCACCTCAGCCAGTGCCAGTGAAACTTCCGGGTCGATTCCACCGGCCATCATGATTATTTTTTGTTGCGCGATAAAATCCAAGGCCAACTGGCGTCCCCGTTGGGTTTGGCTTCTGGTATCGGCAAAAACAAGGCGCAGTTCCTTCCCATGGATCCCCCCCTGGGCATTGATTTCCCCTTGCGCCATTTCGTAAGACAGCCTGGCTGCTTTGCCGTAGGTGGCCATGGAGCCGGAAAGCGGTAGCAATACGCCTACCAGTACGGGTGATGTTTCAGCCGCAGCGCACGCCACATCGGCCAGCAACCCAGAAAAAACAATGCCCAGAAATATAAAAATTCTGGGCATTGTTTTTCGATGCTTTTGATATTTAAAAAAAACTGAAACACAAGCAATCATGGCAACTGTTACCATTCTCTAGTTTCTTTCGGTCCTTCGTCCCCCAAAAAAAGGGTTGCGTACACCAAGAGACGGGCGACCCGTGGAAAGACGGCTGCGGTTGGTCACCTCTTGGAAAATGCCCAAGAATAGGTTTCCCGATGGATGCTGGGAACGGAAGGATCCATCGACCATTTTTTGCGATGGCGGCATGGGAAGTATCGGCCAGACCGGTTCGACGATACGCAACGACATCTCCTTTAAAGATCATCCGCCGGATGGTGACGACATCACTGGCTGTAACTACCGTAGATTTAAGACAAATGCACTGAGGATTTTCAATCGGTCCAATAGAGACATGCAAAAAACGGTCCATGCCTGTCTAAAAAATAAAAATCATTCCCACGCAAAAATTCCAACCAACTCGACATGATGGGTTTGCGGAAAAAGATCAACGGGGACGACCTTCTGCAACTGTGCCCCCCCATGGCACAATATGGCAGCGTCACGACTGAAAGTGGCCGGGTCGCAGGAGACATAGATCAGACGTTTTGGCCTGAATGGGTCGATGCGCTTACAAAATTCAACCGCCCCCACGCGCGGGGGATCCAGCAGGATCAAATCAGGCGGCGCATAGAGGCCAAACATGTCCAAATCTTTCGGTGAAAAAAGATCCATGTTTACCGTTTGTACCTGGTCCAAAGCGGCACGTTCACAGTTAACACGCAACCGGTCCAGGGATGACCGGTTGCCTTCCACCGCCAGGACATTATCAAAACGTTGGGCAAGGGGAAGGGTGAAATTTCCGATTCCACAAAACAGATCCCAGGCGGCTTGCCCCCTTCCCGCCGCCTCCATGGCTATGGCTACCAGCTTTTTGTTCCCCAACCATGCGATTTTTTCGTCCCTGCTGCACGTCAAACCTGGCCAAAAGATGGTCACGGGCCAAAGACAGACAAAGATCATGGTCTTTCTTGGATAGAGGTTGCAGGGCGTGCATGATCACACCAACCCCTACATCCCCCACCATGACATCCAATTGAGGAACCTGGTTGCGAATGGACAAGCAACCAACCAGAGTGCGCAGTGGCTGGATAAGCTGGTCAAGCTCCGGTCGCAACACCGGACATCGATTGAGATTGACCACACGGTGCGATCCGGTCTGATGAAAGCCTAGCAATACTTGGTCACGCACCACCCGGACCTTGAATCCTGCCTTGCGTCGATAATTCCAGGGGGAGGAAACTTCCACCACCGGGTCTAGGGGAACTGTGGGGGGTAAATGACCGATGCGTGTCAAGGCATCGACCACCACATCCTTTTTGAAGATATGTTGCCGGGAGACGGCGATATGTTGCAGGTGACATCCACCGCAAACACCAAACTCAGGACACTCCGGGATGATTCGGTCGGGGCTTGGTTGCAGGAGGGATTCAATTTGTGCCGTGGCATGGTTGCGCCGACGGCCAGTGATGCGCACCCGTACCCGGTCACCAGGAACGGCACCTGGGATAAAAACAGCCATGCCATCCAACCGCGCCAGGCCACGGCCGCCAGCCACCCATTTTTCCACTGTCAGGTCAAGCAGATCCATCCCGGAGCACATCCTGGAAAATGCCTTAGTTTTTGAGTTTGAAAAAAAGCTTCCATGCTTCTGTGCTGTGGCCGAAACGATGATCAAGGCCTTCCGACATAGGAAATTACCCCGGTTTCTGTCGCGCACCCCGCCGGGTTCCGAACGACAGAAACCGGGAAAAA
>JACSDG010000192.1 GCA_015660855.1 Magnetococcales bacterium | reverse complement strand
GGCACTGGGGCTGTCGTTGATGGATGTAGAAACAACGGTTGTCGTCGTATCGGTGGTCGTGGTCGTACCATCGTTGACGGCAACGGTGAACGTTGTGGTCTCGGTGGATCCTGGAGCGACACGATTGGCCGTAGGGGAAAACACCAGGGCGCGAACAGCCGCCTGAGCGGCAGCCGTCGTCGTTGAGGCCAGCGAATACACATTACCCGAAGGACCGGTAAAACCGGAAGCGACCAAAGATGCCGAGGTAAAGCTTCCTTTGGCGATACTGTCCAAAGTGACGGTCACGGTCACATTGTCGGTGTCGGTAATCGTCACCCCGCTCAATGGAGAAACAACGGCGTTGTCATTCACCGCCTGTGCCGAGGTAAAACCACCCAGGGATGGCGCGGTGTTCTGCAATTCATAGGAGCCAATATCGATGGTGCCCACCTGCCGTGTTTGTCCCGCTTGGTCGGTCGTCAAACCACCTGCGTAGCCGGAATTGCCGGCGTTGACCGCCAAGCTGGAAGATTGTAAGGCATGGGTTTGGGTGGTGCCACCGTTATCGGCCAGGGCGTCAAGCCCGGGACTGAGAGGTGCGGCACCCGACCCCTTTTTATCACCGGAAACTCCATGGGTGAAGCCCCCGGAAAAATCACCATCCCCGATTAAATTGTACCCCTGGGTGGTAAAATTGCCAGCCACACTGGTAACGGTGTCAACATCATCCGTGACAACCCCCGCACTCCCTTTAAAATTGCCCGCAATGATCGTGTGACCTACATTGATCGTGCTTCCCGCCTTATACACACCACCACCGCTACCCGTAATATTGTTGTCGTTGTCCGCGACATTGGCGGTGAGGGTACTGTTGTTGATCGTAACCAAAGTTGCCAACGAGGCAACATAGATGCCACCACCGGAAGTATTGGCCCGATTGCCGGAAATAGTACTGTTGATCACACTCAGAGTGGCACCAGTCCCCGCATAGATCCCCCCTCCCGTCGCTGTCGCGGTATTGCTCGACACCGTACACCGTGTCAGAGTCACATTGGCGTTGGTCACATAGAGGCCCCCACCCCAACTTGCCGAACCGGAGGTAAAACTGGTGTCTTCGATGACGACGGTACCTGCCGACACATACATGTCGCCACCACTGCCAGCGTTGCCCGTGCCACTGGTCAACGTCAAACTTTTTAGAGTTGAACTCGACGAGACGGTTAAAACAGGAAAGGCACCGGCACCCCCACCACTGAGGGAGACATCCGCTTTGTTATCGCTATTGATATCGCCGTCGATGGTGATATTTTTGTTGATCGTGATGGTAGAGGACAAAGTAATGGTTTGGCCACTGACGGCATTGTCAAAGGTGATGGTTTCCCCCACCCCCACATCGGTCACCGCCTGCCGCAAACTGCCTGCCCCCGAATTGCCGTTGTTGGTCACCACCTGATTGGCCAGTAGACCCGAATACTCCGCAGTGGCCTGCGAATCCAACACCCAGGCGGCCTGGACCTCACCCACCCTGTGTTCCAATTCCCAGTCCCCACCCAGGTCATGCCACCCTGTAGCATCCACCGAGGCGGCTACATCCGCCCCGGTCACTCGGGCCAATTCCTTTACAAACACTTCCCCTTCAGCCCCCGCCGCTACATCGCAGCCATACAGCAATAAATCACCGCCCGGTTTGAGTGACGCTCCCCACTGCGCCAAGGCGGTCTGACTCCCCGCCAAACCGGCTAGGTCCAAACTTGCGTTACCCAGCACCACACGCCCCGGCTCACCATGGGAAATAATCTGGACAGACTCCAGATTTTTCATCCCCGCGAGACATTGGGTAATGTGTTCCACACCATTTTCATCCCCCTGGATGATCTCAACTCTGGTCCCAGGGGGAACTCCCGCCACCAAAGTTTCCAGATCCGAAACCCCTGCGTCGATAAAAACCACTGACTGCGGTTCTTCTCGGCCACAAGCCCACAGATACATCAGCGACTTGAGTTCATCCCCCCCATTCTCATCCCTGTATTCACAGGTCGGGTCGGAGTCATGCACCATCGACTCCCCCGATTCCACAGCCAACGCCAAACTCGCCACCACCCCCCCATCAAAAAGGAGACGCGGCTCCAGAGCCAGCGCATGCACCGGAAACGGCCTGCCCCACCAACGACCCATTTTTATCTCTTGAACGACTTTCACGGCGTAACCCTTGATTCAATGTTCATCCTGACCAAGTATGCCCGGATGTCACCAGAATTCCAAGCCAAACCTGTGCCAATCCAAGCCCTGAATGCCATCTCTTCCCGGCATCGGCCCATCATCCTTGTTGCTATGGGGTTCAGGTCACGTCCACGGCAGGCGAGGCAAAAACGCCGGCGGAATACAAATCGGTTGAATAGTAAAATTTTTTGTCAGTATGTAAATAAAAAAAGCATGAACGGCATTGATAATCGCTTGTTAATAATAACAAAATCATTGCGTTGGCACTTGGTTTACTGAGCAATATCAATCACTGACACAAAACTTTTGCCCTTTGAAAAAAAAATGCTTTCCTGGCCCGTAGCTTGCGAGATAGTATCCCAGACACCGGTGGTTTCCATTCACCGAACAAACACAGGAGGTTGTCATGACTTGGAAGACATGGGCGGGAAGCGCCCTCGCAGGAATGAGCTTTTTTTTGGTCAACACCGCCTGGGGCGTCAATCTGGTGGTGCTTGAGGCCAAAGGGGCGGGGTTGAAGGCGGGACAGGTCATCGACAGCACCCTTCCTTTGGCTCTGGCCGAAGGGGAGAGTGCCGCCCTGATTGCCGATACCGGGCGCATCATCCGCCTTAAAGGCCCCCACAAAGACGCGCCTTTGGCCAAGGACGGCGGCAACGTCGGCAACGTCAAGGAGGCTATGGCCAGCCTGATCAACGCCGGAGGCGCGGAAAACAGCTCCCTTGGAGCCACGCGCAGTGCCGATTCCGCCTTTAAGCTGGCCAAGGATGGCAAAAGGCTGCCCGACCCCTGGCTGGTGGATGTCACTCGAAGCGGTAGTCATTGTTACCGTGAGGGCGAACGTCTGGCCCTCTGGCGTCCCGACGACGCGACCGATTCCAAGATTCGGGTCATCATCGGCGAAAACACCTGGAAAGCCCGCACCGATTGGCCCAAGGGGAAGAGCAACTTGGCACTGCCTGCCGACGTTCCGATCCAGGATGGTGTGAGTATCACCATGGAGGTCGATGACAAAAAGAACGAATCGGTGCTGCACATTGTCCCGAGTACGGTCAAGTCCGATCCGGCCAAAGTGGCCTGGATGCATGAAAAAGGCTGCACCAACCAGTTCATGGCCCTGTTGAGTACCCTTGACAAGTAGATTACCCACAGCAGACTGGAAAACCCTGCCCTACGGGAAAAAACCAAAACCTTGGAGGCTCCGCCTCCAAACCTCCGCCGGGGGGGATGATCCCCCCCTTAACCCCCACAAAAATTTTTGCCAAACTCTACTTTTTCGATACCTTTAAAAATCGGTTTGGCGGATCAAAGCGGCCCAGACCGGGTGCCACAACAACTCCGGGATGGTGCGTGGCGCGACAGAAAATTTTACAGACCCAGGAATGACCCGGTCCAAATCGGGCCATGGCGATTCGGGTATAAGCCAAACTCTAAAGCAAGCCTTTTCGGATACCAACCGTCCGCTCCGATCCTGCCGCGCCGCCAAAGGACCACCGAACGTCGAGGCCAGTGCGACATCACTGATAAACTCGATTGCTTGGTTTTCAATCCGCTCCACTTTGAGGGGACGTGATGGAAGTTGCAGGTCCGCAGGAACAAAGATGGCCATAGAATCACCGGAGAGACGACCAATTTCCTCTTCGGACACAAAAGCCTCCACCCGTACCGGTTGAGGGCGCATCACCGCCACCAACGGCTGTTCCCGACTCACCCACACACCGGGCTGCAACCCCTCGGCAAGCAACTTGATTCGCCCGGCAAAGGGTGCTTGCACCCGCAATAATGTTTGTTCCTGAAGCAACCCCTCCCGCTCACTCAAAGCCGCCGCCAGTTCACGTCGCAACACCAACGGATTGTCCCCTGGAATAAGTTGTCCCGCCTCATGATCGAGTTGCCAACGGAGGCGTGTGGTTTTAATGCGGTTTTGTTCCAGGGATAACTCCAGATCGGGAGCCTGGAACACCATGAGTTCCTGCCGGAACACAACTTCCTGATCGGGTTTCACCCCCAGGTGGAGCAATTGGGCGGGAACCGGGGCGAACATGGGTTGATACCACCCGGCGCGGGCCATGGCCGGAGCAATGACCGATCCTTGCCAGGGGAACAAGGTCAATAACACTAGAATACCAATCAGCACCGGCAAAGTGACCGCCAAACGCCAATTCCAATGAAACAAACGCCGGTTGCGCCACCATACTCCCATTTCCAGGGCCACCGGCCGCAAGACAAACCAACCCACTTCCGCAATCAACATCAGGAGGCCCGCCACCTTGAACAATAAGAAATAAACCAATAAGGCAAAGGCTGTATAAAAAATGGCGCGATAGATCCAGATGGCATAGGCAAATACCGTCAGGCCCCCTCGCAGCCTTCCTTCCACCCCCTGGGGTTGAGGCACCCCCCAGGCAAACAACCATTCGCGCAAATGCCATTGCCCCAAAGCAAAAGCCTGCTGTTGCAGATTGGGGACGCCCAGGGCATCGGCCAACAAAAAATAGCCATCAAAACGCATGAACGGATTAAGGTTGATGGCCACCGTCCCCACCCAGACCACCCCGGCCAGGAGTACCATGGCACTCCGGGCGGGGCCATCGGGGAGAAATGGCCAAAAAAACAGGGCCAATGCCGCCAGTCCCAATTCGGCGACCACACCACCCGCACCGATCTGAAGACGCCCTTTGCGTGAACGCAGCAGCCAAGCCTCACCGACATCGGAGTAGAATACCGGCCAAAACAGCATAAACGCCACCCCCATCGATGGGACGCGACAACCCCAACGATAGGCGGTTGCAGCGTGACCGAACTCATGGACCAACTTGGCACCAAGGATGGCCCCTGAGGTCCAAAGCCAACCCTGAATGGAAAAAAAATGCGGAAAAGTACCCAAGAACATATCCCAATGCCGCGCCGTGTTGATGACCCCAACGACCCCCATCAACAGCAGTCCCACCCAGGTGGCTTGGGACCGCTGTTCGTCGTTCAACGCG
>JACSDG010000035.1 GCA_015660855.1 Magnetococcales bacterium | reverse complement strand
TCCACGACTGCTTCGATTGCTACCGGCTGGAACGACAGTTGCCGGGTGGGAGTTTCACCCACTGAAAGAATGCGCCTTATCACGGCGCACGGGACAGTATATCAATTTTGCCGACCCAGTTCGGGTAAACCCAAAGCCTGTTCTCTCCTTGTGTTTCGCACATATTTGTGCGATTATGGCCTTATGAACGGAAACGAACTCATTAGAAAGTTGCGTAAATACGCCAAGGACCAAGGGGGGGATTTCCGGTTTATCTCCGGGCATGGCAAGGGCAGCCACGGTCGGATTTATTTGGGACAATACTTCACCACGATCAAGAATAGGCAAAAGGAAATCCAACCAGGGCTATTGTCGGCCATGCTTAAACAGCTTGGCTTAACCAGACAGGACATTGAATCATGATTTCGATTTTCCCGTACACCCTTCATGAGGATTCTGGAAGTTTTTTTATTTCGTTTCCAGATGTTCCCGGAGCTTTAACGGGTGATGACTCAGAAGAGGCTACCAAGGCAGGGGCTTTGGATTGTCTGACCACCGCTTTGGAAGCTCTGATGGACCTCAAACGACCTATCCCACCCCCCGGACAGCCTATCAAAGATCAATGGGTCGTAACCTTGCCTCCCTTGATCGCTGCCAAGGTGGTACTGTACGAGGAAATGCGCGCCCGTGCTGTCACCCGCGTAGAAATGGCACGGCGGTTGGGTGTGACCGAAAACGCCGTCCGCCGTCTCCTTGACCTGCGCCATCAATCGCACATTGGTCAGATCGAGACTGCGCTTGCCATACTGGGCAAACGCCTTGTCGTCACCATCCAGGACGCAGCATGATCGTCGTATAATAAACGTAACAGCAATTCCAGGGACATCCGACTGGCAATTCCCGCTCCGGGTGTCCCTGGAATTCACTCCCTACAAAATAATTTAGTCGGGTGTCCCCACAGCATCCGGTCTTGCCCTTTTTGTGGCCGGATGAAGTTTTGCGGAGGGCCAGGATTGTCGTTGCCCTCCTTGATGTGGTACAATTGGGTATGGCCCATCTGAAAAACATCCTCATCGGAATCCTTTTCCTGGCAGCGTTGATCTTTTTGGTATGCTGGCTTGCCCGATCTTCCATCACCCCCCATCCGACCTCCCTGGGAAAAGAAAAAACCACCACCACAATCCGGCTGCGCTTTGGCCACAATTCCCCCGTTGACAGTGCCCTGCATGTGGCGGCACAAAAATTCGCCGACGAGGTGAGACAAAAAAGCCTTGAGAAGGTCCAAATAACCGTCCATCCATTTCAGGAATTGGGCAACGACGACCAAATGCTGGAAATGGCCCGGCAAGGAAAACTGGATATCATCCTCACACCGACCGCCAAAATGAGTGTGGCGGTACCCGCCATGCAGTATGCCGATCTGCCGTTCTACTTTCCCTCCCGGGAGATCCTTTATCGCATGCTCGACGGTGAACCGGGACGACTGCTGCTGGAAAAACTTCGCCCCATCGGTCTGGAAGGCATCGCCTTCTGGGAAAACGGTTTTAAACATTTTACCGCCAACCGCCCGATCCATAACCCGAAAGACTTCAAAGGTTTAAAAATCCGGACCATGAAAAGCCGGATCATCATGCACCATTTTGAGGAAATGGGGGCAACTCCCATCCTCATCGATTTTCACGCGACCCGCCAGGCACTGGCCGACAAAGTGGTGGACGGAGAGGAAAATCCCCTGGTAGCCATCGCCGGGATGAAATTTTACGAAGTGCAATCCCACCTGACTCTCAGCAGCCATGGTTACCTGGGCTACGTCCTTGCCATCAGCGGTCCTGTGTTCCAGAACCTGGACAACGATGTGCGTTCCCTGCTTGCAGCAACGGGCCGGGAATTGATCCCCTTCGAACGGGCTGAAACCCAACGCCGGGAAACACAATTTCTTGAAACCATCCGCCAAGCAGGGGTGACCATCCACACCCTGACCGATGCCGAACGAAACGCTTTTACCAAAATAACAGCCCACTTTCCCCGCCAATATGAATCCATCATTGGTTCCGACATTATTTCAAAAACGGAAGAATTTTTTCGCTCAGGACGCGCCAAAGGAGAAATAAAACGGGAAATTGCGGTAGGCTTCGACAGCGACCTTTCCGCCGTCGGAATTCAGGCCAGCCTGGGAATCAAACAGGGCGCATTGCTTGCCATGGAAGAAATCAACCTTTCCGGCGGCGTTTTGGGAAATCCCCTGGTTCTCCTCAGCCGCGACAACAAAGCTGTACCCTCCGTCGGAGAACAAAATTTTATTGAACTGGCATCCATACCTGAAGTTGTGGCCATCATGGGGGGGATGTTCAGCAACATCTCCGAGATGCAATCCAGGGAGGCGCAACAGTTGGCAATCCCCTACCTGGTGCCTTGGGCCGCCGCCGCCGCTATCGTGGAGCACGATCACGACCAAGAACCCAATTTTACCTTCCGAATATCAGCCAATGACCGACTGGCTGGTCCTTTCCTCGCCGGCGCGGCCATCAAGCAAATCGGCAAAGTGGCCCTGATACTGGAAAACTCCTCCTGGGGACGCGGTAATTACGCTTCCATGAGTCTATTCCTGGAAAAATCCGGGCAACCATCGGCGCACGTCACCTGGTTTAACCGGGGAGAAACCCATTGGTCACCCATCCTCGATGCCGTCAGAAAGTCAGGGGCGCAAGGCATTGTACTGGTCGCCAACTCCATGGAAGGGGCCGCCATGATCAAAACAATGATCAGCGACAGCCACAGGGGAGAAAAACTTCTCCCCATCATTTCCCATTGGGGTATCATAGGAGGGGATTTCCCGTCCTTGGCCGGGAGTCTTCCCGCCGACCTTGATCTTAAAATTTTGCAAACCTTTTCCCTGATCAAAAAAAACGAAGCTCATTCCCAATATGTTCTGGATCTCTACAATCGATTCTTTCACCCCGTCAAGCCTGGACAATTACTCTCTCCGGTGGGAACGGCCCAGGCTTACGACCTGATCCACCTGCTGGCCAAAGCCATTGCCAAAGCGGGAACCACAGACCGAACATCCATCCGTACCGCCTTGGAGTCCCTGGAAAACCATTCGGGGTTGGTCAAGCATTACACCACCCCCTTTACGCCGGAACGCCACGACGCCCTGGATGAGGCGGATTATTTCCTTGCCCGATTCAATTCCGAGGGCCAATTGATTCCTGTGGATCGTTGACTCCATGTCCAGAGAAAACCATATATGATCCACAAGAGCATTCGCACAAAACTTATCAAATACATCTCTGCCCTGGTCGCCGTGACCGTTGGGTTGTCCACCTTGTTTATTTCTCTGCTGCTGTTTGGCCATATGGAACGGGAACGCCGGTCCAATCTGGCCAATCAGGCCATGCACGAAATGCTGCGTCTGGAACAACAAATTGGCATGCTGGTGGAGAATACCGAGCGTTTGACAGAAAACCATTTTGTGATCAATGGGTTGATCGATCCCCAGGGGCGTGAGGCCTATCTTCCGAAAATTTCCGATAATTTTGCCACAGGGCGGGACGTGTCTTCGTTTGCCCTGGTGGATTTTGACGGTCGCCCCCTGTTCGTCAAGGGGGAAAAACCTCCGGACTTTAACAGTTTTCCCCAACTTCGCCAGTCCCTGAGCATGGGCAAGCCGGGAATATTTTTATCCCAGCCCGACCAACGGTTGTTGGTGATCGCTCCCGTTCGCTACTACCAGACCACCCAGGGGGCTGTCGTCGTCAAATTTGACCTCGAAACCATAACAAAACGCTTGTTGGTGGGCGAAAACAGCATGTTTCAGGCTTTTGTGGTCGAAGATAGCCGCATGTTTGTATTTAACTTTCAGTCAGGAGAAACGTATCTCACCGAAACCGCCATGGCGGACGATTCCGCCCCGTATTTGCGCCAGATCAAGGCAGGGGTTCTGGTAGGAACCCCCACCTACACCTTTTTGGCCCCCATCCAGACTGCCATTGGTCACTTTGTTCTGTTGGGATTAATCCTGGTCGTGGGGGCTGTGGCGGCATCCATAGGGCTGGGTAACAGCATCGCCCGCCCCATACTTGTGTTAAGCCGTCGGGTGCGGCAGGTCAGCGGATCGGATGATGAACCCTGCTGCTTTCCCCTGGGAAGCAATGATGAGTTGGAAATACTGGCCGAAGCTTTCGACGAACGAACCCGCGATCTGAAAACCATTCAAAGGGAATTGGAACAGCGGGTGGAACAGCGGACAGCGGAACTTTTGCGCAGCGAAGTCACCCTCAACCGCGCCCAGCAGGTGGCGCGATTGGGAAGCTGGCAACTGGATATGATTTCCGGTCGTTTTTCCTGGTCCGACGAGGTTTACCGCATGTTTGGCCTTTCCCCGGGAACCTCCATGGATTACATGGCCTTTACCGAATGTATTTACCCCGACGATCGGGAAAAAATGGACCAGGCCTGGCAGTCTGCCGTGGCAGAAACATCTCCTTTCGACGTTGAACACCGCATCATTGTCAACGGTACGGTCCGTTGGATGCGGGAATTGGCTGAATTTGTCCGCGACAGGCACGGGAGTGTCATCGAAGTCATCGGCACCGTTCAGGACATCACCGACCGCCAGGCAGCCCAGGAAAGCATCCGCCTCCTGTCCCAGGCCATGGATCAAAGTTCCTCCGACATCATCATTACGGATCGGGACGGGCTGATCATCTATGCCAATCCCAGATGCCTTGAATCCACAGGTTATTCACGGGATGAACTTTTGCACCAGAATCCCTGCCTGATCCAGTCGGGAAACACCCCTTTGGCCATCTATCGGGAATTGTGGCAAACCATTACCAACGGTCAGACCTGGCGGGGAGAACTACAAAACAAACGCAAGGATGGACGACTTTTTTGGGAGTATGCCGTTATTTCTCCAGTCCGGGGAGCCGATGGAGCCATCACCAACTATCTGGCCATCAAAGACGATATCACCGTACAAAAACTAATGGATGAGGAACGTAAACAGGCCCTGGCCAAGGCGGAGCAGGCCAGTCGGGCCAAATCGGAATTTTTGGCCAATATGAGCCATGAAATCCGAACCCCCATGAACGCCATCATCGGTTTAAGTCATCTGTGCCTGCAAACCTCCCTGAACGCCAAGCAAAAGGATTACATCCGCAAGGTTCATCATTCGGCCACCTCACTCCTGCGTATTCTCAACGATATTCTGGACTTTTCCAAGATTGATGCCGGGCGTCTGGACATGGAATCCATTGAATTCACCCTGGAAGAAGTGCTTGGCAATCTGGCCTCCATGATTTCCCTGAGGGCACATGAAAAAAATCTGGAATTTATCATAAACCCCATGTTGGACATCCCCCCGGTACTGATTGGAGATCCCTTGCGATTGGGACAGATTTTAATCAACCTGACCAGCAACGCCATCAAGTTTACCCAGAAAGGGGAAGTGATCGTCTCCGTCCGGTTGTTGGAAAGACAGGAAGGGTTTGTCCGGTTGGAGTTTGATGTCGAGGACAGCGGTATTGGTATGACGAAGGAGCAGATGGATGGGTTGTTTCAAGCTTTCAGCCAGGCCGACACGTCCATCACCCGGCGTTATGGTGGCACCGGATTGGGATTGGCCATATCCAAACGTTTGATTGAAATGATGCACGGCAGCATTCGCGTGGAAAGCCAACCGGGCATGGGATCCCGATTTATTTTTGACATTCACCTTGGGGTTGGGAAAGTACTGCCCCGCCCGAATTTTGTCCCCACCTCCGACCTTGTGGGAATGAAGGTTTTGGTGGTCGATGATAACGAAAATGCCTGTGAAGTCCTGGCCTGCCATTTGGAAACCATGTCTTTCAAGGTGACCAGAGTTCATGATGGGGCAAGGGCCATCCATGCGGTGCGGGAGGCAAGCCAGTTGGGAGAGCCTTTTCCCTTGGTTCTCATGGACTACATGATGCCCGACCAGGATGGCATCACCACTGCGGCGCGGATACGCTTTGACCTGGAATTGTCCCCCCCCCCCATCATCATCATGGCCACCGCTTTCGGAGAAGAAGAGGTGATACGACGCGCCGCCCAGGAAGCCCGGGTGGATGGTTTTCTGGTCAAGCCCATCAGTCAAAGCCTGTTGTTTGAATCCATCATGGAAACTTTTGGGAAAAAGGGCAACGACATTCGCAGCGATTTCCAGATCCATGGAGAAAATCGGGAATCGTTTGCTGTTCTTTCGGGAGCACGAATTCTTCTGGCGGAAGATAACGAAATCAACCAGCAGGTGGCACAAGAATTGTTGGAGCAGGCCAATATGACCGTTATTGTGGTGGAAAATGGTCGGCAGGCGGTGGATCTGGTATTCCGGGAAGCCTTCGATGGGGTGCTGATGGATGTGCAGATGCCGTTCATGGATGGCTTGACCGCTACCCGGGAAATTCGCAAGGATTCACGCTGGGACGGTTTGCCCATTCTGGCCATGACCGCCAATGCCATGTCGGGCGACCGGGAATTGTGCCTTGAAGCGGGGATGCAGGATCATATCGCCAAGCCGGTGGATCCAAGGGAAATGTTCGCCACCATGGCACGCTGGATCAAACCCGCCGCCCCCAAACCTTTCCCCGAACGTACCGCGACGCAAGGGGAAGGCCGTGAGTTGGAATTGGAAAAAACAACCTTGCCGGAAATTCCCGGACTCAACGTCAAGGCGGGAGTTCTGCATATGGGAGGCTCTTTGCCGGGATTCCTCGAATTGTTGGCCAAGTTTCGCACCAACCAGGGGGGGGCCGTCACCGCCATCCAGGCCGCTTTGCAAGACGGAGATCGTGAAACAGCCCAAAGGGTGGCCCATACCCTAAAGGGGGTTTCCGCTACCATCGGTGCCGATTCTTTGGCGGAAAAGGCGGGTCTCCTTGAGACTTGGTTTCGCAAAGATGAAAATCGGGATCTGGTGGAGGAATTGTTGGCGCAAGTGGCTTATGAACTTGGAAAACTTTGCACCGATGTCGTTGCGTTCCTCCCAAAAAAACAGGATCCCGAAAGCTTAAAGTCACACACATTGGAGGAAAACGAACTGACAATTGCACAACGTAACCGGCTGCTTGTCAAAATCAGCGAACAATTGAGAGCTTTTGACGCCGCTGTGGAAGAAACTTTAGCCCAACTGCGACACTATCCCGTTCCCGATGATCTGGTTGAACCTGTAGCGCACATGGTGAACATGATTTCACAGTATGACTTTGAAGCCGCCGCTGTTTCGTTGCAATATTGTGCAGAGCGACTGGGCTTGAATCTGGAGGAAACCCATGCCTGACCCCACGCACAGGCCGTCCATTTTGATCGTCGATGACGCCATGGAAAACCTGGATGTCCTCAAAAACGCCCTGATGTCCGATTATATTGTGCGCCCTGCCATCAATGGTCCATTGGCGTTGCGTTTGGCGTTCATGGAGCCGCATCCGGATTTGATTTTGCTCGACATCATGATGCCGGAGATGGATGGTTATGAAGTTTGCCGCCAACTGAAGAAAGATATTCGCACCCAGGATATTCCCGTCATATTCGTCACCGCCAAAACCGACGCCGAAGACGAATTGGAAGGTCTCAGGGTAGGTGCTGTGGACTACATTACCAAACCCATCAGTCCCCATGTCGTCAAAGCCCGGGTCAAAACCCATCTGGCACTGCGAAATTTCAATTATGAACTGGAAGAAAAAAATCGCAGGCTACGTGAAATCAACGAGCGTCTGTCGGACAGTCTGGAGCAACTTTCCGCTTCCGAGGAACGGTTTCGCAGTCTGGTCCAAACCATTCCCGATATTGTTTATAAAATTGATTCCGATGGAAGATTCACCTTTTTGAACAAATCGGTGGAGCGGTTGGGATATCACCCGTCGGAATTGATTGGCAGACACTTCACCGAAATCATCCATAGTGCCGACATCCCCAATGCCAGCCTGGACAAGGTGCTTGAAAAAATCGGCAAAGGGGCCACCAATCCTGGGCAAAAGCTGTTTGATGAACGCCGTTCCGGAGTTCGCATGACGGTGGGACTGGAGATCCGCCTGCGCACCAAATCGGGACATGCCGCCGAACTTATTGAGATCAACAATCTCGGTTCCGCCATCGTCAGCGTCGAAGTCAACAGTACCGGTCTTTACGGCGAGATAGGCCATGAAACTTCGTACCGTAACCGCCAATATGTGGGTACCGTGGGGGTGATTCGGGATATTACCGATCGCCAAAAAGTTCAAAAGGCGTTCATGGAAGAGCGAATGCTGTTGCGGCAATTGATGGATGCCGTGCCCTTGCCCATTTTTTTTATGGAAGATCGGGAACAGATTATTTTTTCCAATGAATCTTTCCGCCAATATTTTGGTTTGGACAACGATGGCGGGGAAAAGATACTCCTGGAAAAATTGTTGTCGGAGAAAGACCGGGGAGAGATGGCATCTTTGCTGGCGGACCTGCTGGATCACACCGATAACATCCGAATTCGCAAAGAGATTGAACTGCAATGCGGTCAGGGGAAACCGAGAAACCTGAGTGCGATACTTTCGCGATTTCACAGAACCCACGTCACGGAACCAGCGGTTATTGGCATCCTTGTGGACATCACGGAACAAAAGGTGTTCACCGCGCAACTGATTGCCGCCAGGAAACAGGCCGAGGATTTGGCCCGCAAAGCGGAGTGTGCCAGCCATGCCAAAGGGGATTTTTTGGCCAACATGAGCCATGAAATTCGCACCCCCCTCAATGCCGTCATCGGTTTGACCCACCTGTGCCTCCAGACCAACCTGACGGGGCAACAAAGAGACTATTTGGACAAAGTTGGCATCAGTGCCAACGCCTTGCTGGCGTTGATCAACGACATTCTGGATTTTTCCAAGATTGAAGCGGGCAAGCTTTCCATGGAAAGCACCGATTTTACTCTGGACGATGTCCTTGGAGAGATCATGATCATGATGGGGACCAGGAGCAAGGAGAAAGGATTGGAGTTGTTGCTTGATACCCAGTCGGACATCCCCATACGCCTCAATGGGGATCCGCATCGTCTGGGGCAGATTTTGACCAATCTGGTGGGCAATGCCGTTAAATTCACCGATCAAGGGGAAGTGGGCGTCCACACCGAGGTTTTGCATTGGGACGCCGACATGGTGGAACTTCAATTTTCGGTGAAGGACACCGGTATAGGCATGAGTCGGGAACAAATGGGAAAACTGTTCCAGGAATTTTCCCAGGGTGATTCTTCCACGACCCGAAAATATGGGGGAACCGGATTGGGATTGGTCATCAGCAAACGGTTGGTGGAGATGATGGGGGGCCGAATTACCGTTGAGAGTCAGCCTGGGGTGGGCAGTTGTTTTTCGTTCTCCGTCCGTTTCAACAAGGGGGTTGGTGCGACGCAGAAAACCCTCACCGTGGTGAATTCATTGCGTGGATTGAACGTTCTCGTGGTGGATGACAACGCGAGTGCCAGAAAAATCATGTCCCGACATTTGCGGGTCATGGGTTTCAACCCGACCGAGACCGACAGCGGCGAAGGAGGAGTGGAGATTTTGCAAACCGCCGAGGCCCGGAAACAATGGGTGGACCTGGTCCTGATGGATTGGAGAATGCCAGGAATGGATGGTTTGGCGACCATACGTCATATACGCACAAAACTTTCCCTGTCCCGTGTTCCCAGGATCATCATGGTGACCGCCTGTGATTTCAAGGAAGTGTTTCCCGACGGCGAAGCGGAAAAAATGGTCGATGGATTTTTACTCAAGCCGGTGCATCCGGTCACTCTCATGGATGCCATCATGGCCGTTTATGGCCATTCGGTAGTCAGGGACAGGTCGGAATATGACAAAGGGCATGATGTTTCCAGTTTGGCCGGGGCTAGGCTGTTGGTGGTGGAGGATAATGAAATCAACCAACAGGTTGCCCGGGAACTCCTGGAGCAGGTCCACATTCACGTCACCATCGCCGAGCAGGGTCTGGAAGCGGTCAAAATGGCGGGGGAAACCCGGTTTGACGGCATTTTGATGGATATGCAGATGCCCCTCATGGATGGACTTGAGGCGACGCGACACATACGCCAGACCCAAAGTATTCTGGAACTTCCCATTATTGCCATGACGGCCAACGCCATGGCGGGGGATCGCGAAAATTGCCTGGCGGCGGGGATGAATGATCATGTGGCCAAACCGGTCGTCCCCGAAGAATTGTACGCCACCTTGAAGCGATGGATCAAAAAAAAGACGGTACCGGTACTCCTGCCGCCGTTGCCCGTAGGAACAGGGGAGGAAAATAACGTCGCGTTACCCTCCTTGCCGGGAATCACAGTTGCCATAGGATTACGCAATGTGGGTGGCAATGGGGCCACCTACAAGGAAGTTTTGTTAAAATTTGCCAAAAATCAAGGTGAGTCTGGCCAGCGGATGACGCAACAGCTTCTCCATTCCGACTTTGTGGCTTTGGAACAGACCGCCCATTCCTTGAAAGGGGTTGCCGCCACTTTGGGGGCGAAAAAATTGGCCAATCTGGCCGAAAAAATTGAGAAAAAAACCAAAGCTGGTCCCCTTCAGAACGACTTGGATCAGTGGATACGGATGGCGTCCGAGGAATTGAACCGTGTTGTGTTCGCCATCACCACGGGATTTCCGGTGCTGGCGAACACAAATTCGAGCGTGGGCAAAGCCGATCCGGAAAAAATGGCGAAATTATTTCGGGAAGCGGAAGGGCTTCTACTGGAGTTTGACTCGGATGTGGAAAAGGTTGTGCAGGAGATGGTCCCTCTGGTTCATGGCGAGGCCCGCATGAAACAATTAAAACTCTTGCAGGAAGCTTTGGGCGACTATAATTTTGAATTATGTCTGGAGATTCTCAGGGGGTGGGGGAAGAAGGAAGGGTTGGAGTTGTCGCATTAATGGGTATCAGCCGAGGAATGTTGGAATTCATGACCGAACACGAGAAAATGGAAAAAAAAGGGGTGATCCTTATTGTGGATGATCAACCCGAGAGCATTCATGTGGTCAAAGCGGCCCTGGATCACACGTTCATCATCAAGGTAGCGACGCGAGGGGAATTGGCGATCAAAATCGCCGCTGCCGGAGGGGTTGACCTGGTGCTGTTGGATGTGGTCATGCCGGAGATGGATGGCTATGAAGTGTGTCGCACATTGAAACAGGATCCAAGAACAAAAGACATCCCGATCATGTTTTTAACCTCCAAGGACAACCAGGAGGATGAGATGTTTGGCTTGAAATTGGGGGCGATAGATTTTATTCGCAAGCCCAGCAATCCGGCGGTGGTGTTGTTACGCTGCATCAACATTGTCCGCTATCAGCATGCCAAAAGGGAATTAGATCAACAAAACGTACAACTGCAACAGGCTCTGGCTCTCAGAGAAACCATCGAGCGGTTGTCCCAGCATGACCTTAAAGGTCCGTTGACAGCTATTATTGGCGTTCCGCAAATTCTTATGGAGGCGGACAATTTGACGGAGGGACAAAAATCCATATTAAAAATGATGGAAAAGAGTGGTTATGTCATGCTTGAGATGATCAACCGCTCTCTGGACCTATTCAAAATGGAAAACGGCACCTATCCCCTGCATCGAGAATCTTTTGATCTGTTGGAGGTATTGGAACGGATTGTCGCCGACGTGCAACGGTTGGCAGGCAACAAAAAGGTCACCATTGAAATGGCCCGGACGCAAAGTCCCTCTGGCCAACGTATACCGTTGACGGTGTTAGGGGAAAAAATGTTGTGTTATCCGTTGTTTTTCAATCTGATATTAAACGCCATCGAAGCTTCCGATCCCGGAGGCAGGATCACCATTCATCTGGCCAGTGGCCACCAGGAAAGGCGGATCCGAATCACCAATTCCGGCGAGGTTCCCCAGAACATCCGGGCGCGTTTTTTTGAAAAATACGTGACTTCGGGCAAAAAAAACGGCACCGGGTTGGGGACCTATTCCGCTTGGCTGTCGGCCAGAACGCAGCACGGGAAAATCGACCTGGACACCCGTAGCCCGGGGGAAACCTCGGTCATTGTCACCTTGCCATTCCTGGATAATTTTACCAGTTCCGCCTACCCATCACCCCTGCATCCTGCCCTTTAGATTTTGCGGCGGGGGTTCATGCCAAAGGCGACATAAGCCGACGCTATGGGGTAAGGGTTTCCAAACGATCCAGGGTATCGGGGAACTTGTCCACCATCATAATCAAAGCGGCTGCGGTGGGTGGGGGTTTTGTTCTTCCCTGTTCCCAATTTTTCAAGGTGGACTCGGATATGCGGAGTCGTCTGGCGAAAACGCCTTGGGACATTTGGCCACGCACCTTGACAATAAATTCCGGTTCTATCGCCATGGGGGGTTTTGGTTCCACAGTATAGTGCCTCAGGGTGACTTTGCCTTCCCGAAACTCATGAATGTCATGAATACCTTCAACGAGTTCACTGAATAAATGTCTCTTAGCCATGGCACCATTCTCGTACAAGTCGATCCAGTACTTTGATTTATTCATCCTGCAGCTTTCATGCTTTGTAGAAGAACCTGTTCATAGAGAGTGTCGGCACCATATCCCAAGTCGTTATGCCATCCAACTGCGCACCCCCAATCTATGACATCAACTTTGGAAAACAGGCTGGGATCTTCAAGGTGATGTAACGATGCCGACCTTCGGATTACTTGCGTCATATCCACAGTATCCTCCACGCCATCCTTCCATCTCACGAGGAGAGTAAGCGTTCCAGGAATGGCATGCACGGTCTCAATGCGGCGGATTTGCATAGATTTCTCCTTAACCGTTCATTTCAATCCCAGCCAAGGCGATTTTTTCGGCGGAGGATTATGGTCATCAGCATAAACGCAGGTTTTTATTCTTCCGATCAAAGCGATTGTGGTCATCCACTTAAACCTCATCCTCTCAGCCGACCCTCATTGAAGAGTATAGTTTAACGTTGGCATCACTTCAAGAAAAGAGCGCACTTCCATGAAACAACTCTTGAATTCCTGGTAAATTCCGGGGGGCACCCAACTAACTAAATTGTATTGAATTTCTGGCAATTCATTCGGGTGTCCCCGGAATTCGGCCTGCCATTGCGACAAGGGAAAAGCCTGAGAAAACCGTCAAGCCAGAAAAATCGAAAGGCAAACCATGGCGTCCAAAGAAAGGGAAAGAACACCCGAAGTAAAGAACGCCGTCTTGAACGGCAGAAGAACATTCCACCATAATGGGGCCAGGATCCCTTCCGTGAAAAAAAACTTTGAAAATCGGGCTTCAATGTTGTTCAATGTTCGGATGCTGTAACAAAACGTTAAGCGGTGATAATCGCTCCCTCGGGGGGAGATGGATTGGTCCTCAATGTCTTTGGCAACACAGCTTCTCCGATGGATCGTTGCCTTTGGCGTGATTGCTTTCGCCTGTTGCGCCCTCCTTTTTGCCTATTACCAAAACCTGGACCGACAGCGATTGCTGCAAGTCCAGGCCAGCCAGATTCTTGACCTCGTCTTCCAGCATCGGGCAGCGCAATCGGTCGACAACGGCGGCGACCGTGCGGCCAGCCCATGGTGCTTGGCGACGAAACATTTCAATGCGGTAACCCAATCGGCCTACACCGTAAAAGATCTCAGCCTGCACCCCCGAAATCCCCTCAATTTTCCCACAGATTCGGAACGGGAACAGATGGCCACCCTGATCGGTCAAACATTCCCCCAGATTTTTCAAGGTCGGGTCATCATTGAAGGAAAAGAATGGTTTGCCGCAGCCCGGCCGATACACTATTCACCCGTCTGTTTGGGATGCCACAGCACAATCAAGACAATCATCGGAAAAACAGAACCAGGTCCACCCTCGGGCGGTTCCGTACTGGCCGCAACGTTTGTCTACCTCGACCCCGTCTTTTTTTCAGAAACCTCATTTTTATTCATAAACACCACCCATGTGGCCCTTGGCGGATGGCTATCCATGGTCGGCCTGTTCTTATGGCTGGCCGTGAAAAGACAGGTGCTCCAACCCCTGACCGCAAGCACGCGCGCCTTGAAACACCATGTCGCTGCCCAAAAACGTCAACCTGTGCTGGACATACAGGTCCCGGATGAACTGGAACCATGGCTCAGAGCCATCAATCAACTGGGGGCAGACCTGCAACAAGCTGAATTTTCGCTGAATGCCGGCATGAAAGAATTGGAAGAAGAAGAAAACCGCTTCCGGGCACTGACCCAGTCGGCGATGGATGCCATCATATCCGCCAACGAAGAAGGGCTTATCGTCTCATGGAATCGGGGTGCGGAAAAACTTTTTGGCTACCAGGAAAAGGAAATCATTGGCAAATCGGTCACACTCCTGATCCCCGCAAAAAAACTTCCAGCCCATTTGAACGGCTATGCGACCGCAGTAGCGTCCGGAGTGACCCGACATCGCGGAGAACCCCTGGAAATTCAAGGGGTACACAAAAATGGTCATCTGCTGGCCGTGGAAATATCGCTTACCACTTGGTCAATATCCAATCAACGCCAGTTTTCCGCCATTATTCGCGACATCGGCAAAAGAAAGAAAAATGCCGAAAAAAACCATCGCGATTTCATGTCGCGTGTCGCCCTCAACAACATATTGGAAGTGGCCCTGAAACCCCTTTCTCTCAATGAAAAACTTGCCAAATCATTGCAGGTCATTCTGGCGGTTCCCTGGCTCTCGCTGCAATACAAAGGGGCCATTTTCCTCCTGAATCCAAAATCCGGCAAGCTGGACATGGTTGTCGAACATGGCCTGTCGGAACAGCTCAAGGAGCGTTGCCAGGTCATTTCCATGGGTCAGTGCCTCTGTGGTCTGGCGGCTTCAACCCAAAGGCTGGTTTTTTCCGCCCAGGTAGATGCCAGCCATACCGTCCAATTCGAGGGCATGCCCCCCCATGGACACTATTGCGTCCCTATTTTATTGGATGATCGGCTTTTGGGAGTCGTCAATCTTTACCTCCAGGGAGGTCACCTACGGGATCCCGAAGAAATTCGGTTTTTGGAAACAGTGGCCCAAACCCTGGCAGGTATCATTGACCAGAAGATAACCGAACGAAAATTGCGCTACCTTTCTCAAGCCATGGAACAAAGCCCTGTCAGCGTCGTCATTACCGACACCCAGGGCCAGATAGAATACGTCAACCCCACCTGCTGCCGGGTTTCCGGCTATGAATCCCATGAACTGCTGGGAATGAATCCAAGACTACTCAAATCCGAAGAAATGCCCGCATCCATCTACAAATCGTTGTGGGATACCATCCTGGCCGGTAAGGTTTGGCGCGGAGAATTACTCAACCGCAAAAAAAATGGTGAACTGTTCTGGGAAGATTCATCCATTTCGCCCATTCGCTTTGAGAATGGAGAAATCCGTTTATTCCTTGCCGTCAAAGAGGACATCACGCAAAGAAAAAAATTGGAGAATGATCTGGCTGAACTGCTCAGTACCCTTGATGACCGGGTTATGGAACGAACACAGGAGTTGCATGCCAAGATCGATGAGCTCCAGCAAACCCGCAACGAGCTGGTAAAGAGTGAAAAAATGGCTTCCCTGGGACGGTTGGTCGCAGGGTTCGCCCACGAAATCAACACCCCCATCGGCGTTGCCGTCACAGGTTTTTCCCTGGTCGGCGAAGCTTTGCGCTCCATGGAAAAACTGTTGCAGCAGGATGAGGTGAAAGAAGAAGAACTCCATGAAACCATGGCCACTGTTCGCGAAGCCTCCGAACTGGCCCTGGCCAATATCACCCGCGCCGGAAAGCTGGTGGCCAGTTTCAAACGTACCTCCGTCAACCAAAGCTCCGACATCCATCGGTTGTTCCATGTGCGCGAATGTATCGAAGACGTTATCCGATCCTTGCATAATAAAATCAAGAAAACCCGCGTCACCACCCATGTTCATGTGGATCCAAACCTGAAAATTTTGGGCTGGCCCGGGGCACTGGAGCAAATTCTGACCAATTTCATCATCAACAGCTTGACCTATGGCTACAGGAATGACAATCCCGTGGGTCAAATCATCATTTCCGCCAAGATCAAAGACAGAAAAATGATTCTTAACTATTCGGATGACGGCGTCGGTATGGAAGAATCGGTCCGCAACCTTGCGTTCGAGCCATTTTTTACGACGGGGAGAAATCTTGGAGGTAGTGGTCTTGGTCTCTATCTATGTTATAACATTGTCACATCAAAATTGAATGGGACCATCTCCTGCGAGAGTGAGCCAGGGCAAGGGGTGCGATTTTACATTTCTTTTCCAGTTCAGGAATGAACCGATGAAGATTATCCGCAAACCCCAGGCTCCCCCGCCTTCGCCGGACGCCCCCCCATCATCCGCAAGCCAGGACTCCTGGCCCATCCTGGTCGTCGATGATGATCCAGACGTGCTGGCCATCACCCGAATCAGTCTCAAGGATTTTCAGTTTGCCGGACGCCCGGTCCGATTGCTTTTTGCCCACAGTGCCAAAGAAGCCCTGGAAATCTATCATCGTGAACCAGAAATTGCCCTGGCCCTCATCGATGTCGTCATGGAAACCGACGATGCCGGGCTTAAGTTGGTCAAAACCATTCGCGAGGATATCCAAGACCATACCATCCGCTTGATCATCCGCACCGGGCAACCGGGGCACGCCCCCGAACGACTTGTCATCGACAACTATGACATCGACGACTACAAAAACAAAACCGATCTTACCTCCATCAAGCTTTACACCTCTGTGCGCGCCGCGTTGAAATCCTACCGCGACCTGAAACTGCTACAGACCAGCCGCCGGGGATTGGAAATGGTTCTTAATGCCGCACCGGGTATGTACCTTCACCCGATCGGCGAGACCGATGTTTTTTTTACCGATGCGCTGGCGCAAATCGTTCAGCTTTGCGAACTTTCCTGTTTCTCCCTAAACCCCCATTCCAAAGAACGCAAAAAAGTCGCCGGGTGGATCGCAACCTTCGCCGACAACACCCTGCATATACGTTCTTCCTTGGGATCTGTCGCAAACTGCGCTGCCGAAATGCAATTTTTGCAGGAGGAACTGGTCACGTCAAGAACCCTGGGGAAATCCCGGACGACAGGAACCTCGGGACAGATCTTGTTGCCATTGCTAGTCCATCACAAACCCATCGGGGCCATTTACCTGGAAAATCTTGACAATCTGGCAGACAACGAACGTTATCTTCTAGAAGTATTCTCCATCCAATGCGCGACGGCCCTGGAGAATCTGCGCTTGTACGATGCCTTGGATGGTGCCAATCGCAATGCCATGCGCATGTTGGCGGTCGCTGCCGAGTTCAAAGACAGTGAAACCGGCGATCACATCAAACGTCTGGCCCGCCAGACCATCGAAACGGCCATGGAACTGGGGTGTTCTCCCGAACTCGCCATGGAAATGGGACAGGCCAGCATGATGCACGACATCGGCAAGATCGGTATTCCCGATGCGGTGTTGCTTAAACCTGGAAGGCTGACCAGGGATGAATTTGAAGTCATCAAATCCCATCCTGGCATAGGTGCCACCATTCTTTCCGAAGACGAACGTTTCAAAATGGCCTATCAGGTTGCCCTGTCCCACCATGAGCGCTGGGATGGCACCGGGTATCCGATGGGACTCAAGGGGGAAGAAATTCCCCTCCCCGCCCGAATTGTCGCGGTGGTCGATGTTTTCGACGCCCTGGTGAGTGTTCGCCCTTACAAAAAGGCTTGGCCCGTCCCCGAAGCCCTGGCGGAAATCAAAAAGGGTTCAGGAAATCATTTTGATCCCGCCGTCGTGGAAGCTTTCCTCAGGGCACACCGCAACCGGGCGGAAAACAGAAACTGTGGTGAGAACAAAGAACAGATCCCCCGGCGAACCGCAGATCGCCAGGGCGATTCATAGCGACGGCGAACCGTCCCCAAGCCGTATGAGTTTCCCTTGTTTCTTTCGTGAATGTGTGAGCATTTGTTAGTTACCAGTTTCGGAGGATGTTCTTTTTCCGATATCGGAAGCCGTCCATCGCTGGCGATATATCTTTAATTATTTATAACAATAGTATTCTAACGGATTTGGAGTGCTTTAGTTGTCTGAACCCATCATGCCAGTGGAAAATAAGTTTCTCCAAGAGGAAATGGGCGTCGCTGATTATGCCATGGCTCTCGATTTAATGGGGAACTTGGCAAAGTTTCAGAGCGAAGATGTCTGCATTAATAATGTTATGGATTTATTTTTTATATTGTTCAGACCCAAACTGGTCGTTTTTCTCCCACTGCTTGGCCTTGCACCTGGAGAAATGGTCGTGAGAGGGGTGGTATCACTCCAGGATAAAACCGGAACGATTAGACGTTTGTATAAATTTGGTGGGGATTATGCCTGGACCGAATCTGACGATGGTTTCATCCTGTCCGTATTCCATATGGGAGAAAGAGTTGGCGTTTTGGAAATTGGCGGTATATCCCTTCCAGGGCGGAAAAGCCAATACATCAATATGGCTCTTGCCGTTCGCGACGTTCTTGGACTCTCTATCGCCAACTCCCGCATCTTTCAGGATTTAAAACAAACGCAGAAAGTTTTACAGGATGAGAAGTTGCGCTTCAGGGCTATAATGGAAGCCGCCACAGACGCAATCATCACTATAAGAAAAAATGGTAGTATTTCATATTGGAATAGTTGGGCAGAAAAGATATTCCAATATAAAAGTGAAGAGGTGCTGGAAGGTCAAGTTTTTTTAATTATTCCAGATCGCTATATTGAGAAACATTTGTCCAGCATTAAAAATGCCCTGGAAACCGGAAAGTTAAAGCATGTTCCTGGTACTGTTTTTCCTTTTTATGGAAGAAGAAAGGATGGGACGGAAGTTTCTACGGAGATGGTGGTATTTTCTTGGAATGAAGGCGTTGAAACTAATTTTACTGCAATCATTAGAGATACTTCAGAACTTAAGTGTTCGCTTAGAAATCTTGAGAAAAGTGAAGAAAGGTTTCGCAATATCATCGAACACTCTGCCGATAGCATAGCCATCCTGACGGATAGTTTTCAGTTTTTACTCGTCAACCCAGCCTTATGTGGATTGCTTGGGTATACCCAGGATGAACTGATCGGGCGTTCTTTCTATGATTTTCTACCCGAAAATTTCCATCTCCATTTTCCAACCAACGGTTTTGTGAATAATCTGGATTTTATGGAGCATTCATTTGTTTGCAAAAATTCTTTGCAAGTTTACGCAGAATCAAATTTTCGTTCCTTAAAATACAGAGATCACTCACATGTTCTTGTTACCTCAAGGAACATCACTATTCGAAAACTGGCTGAACAAAAATCGCAACGTTTGCAAGACACCAGGGAAATGGTTGCAAGTCTGCTTCAAATCGCTCTTGAGAATATTGATATCAATGGAATGCTCCATAAGGCTATTCTGTTGCTGATAAATGTTCCTTGGTTATCACAACGGCAGGGGGCCATTTTTCTTGTCGATAATGTGCGTAAGGAATTGATTCTTACAGTCCATCATGGTCTTTGCGATGGCAACATTGATTATTGTACCAAGGTTCCTTTTGGACACTGTTTGTGTGGTCGTGCTGTCGTGGAAAAAAAGGTTATTTTCTCTGCGGGTATCGATGAACATCACGAAATAGTTTTTCCGGGAATAATGCCGCATGGTCACATTGTTGTCCCCATAGTTTTACGTGATGAAATATTTGGAATTGTAAATGTCTATTTAAATAAAGGACATGAACAGAATGATGAGGAAGAAAAATTTTTGTTACTTTTCACGGCGACTTTGGCTGGTCTTATTGAGCGAAGACTTGCAAGAGATGAACGGTTGGAGGCAGAACAGCTCAGTCGAACCAAGAGTGTATTTCTTGCCAATATGAGTCATGAGATCCGTACCCCATTGAATGCTATTGTTGGTTATACGGACTTGGCACTAAAGTCAGAGTTACCATCTAATATTCAGCGTTATTTTCTAAATATTTCCGCTGCCTCAAGCTCTTTGCTTCGTATCATTAATGATTTACTTGATTATTCCAAGATTGAAGCTGACAAATTGGAACTGGAGAATAATATTTTCCTTGTTCACCAAGTTTTTGACCACGTTTCTGATTTGTTCAGGATGCAAGCCAGAAAAAACGAAATTGAACTTATTTTTAGCTATTCAAAGGAGTGTGTATACGTTTTGACTGGTGATTTCATGCGGCTTGAGCAAATACTGAGGAATCTGGTCAGCAACGCCATCAAGTTTGCAAACAAAGGAGAAGTTGAAGTTCGGGTAGATACGAAGCAGGTAGCATTAGATCAGGTTGTCCTTGAATTTTCTGTTCGGGATACCGGAATAGGCATGACAGTGGAACAAATATCCAGACTTTTTTCTCCTTTTTCCCAGGCTGACAGCTCGATCACACGCAAATATGGGGGTACCGGGTTGGGGTTGGCAATCAGCAAACGTCTTATAGAGATGATGGGAGGACAAATATGGGTAGAGAGTGCGATAGGACAAGGTAGCACTTTTTATTTTACCTCTGTGTTTGGACGCTGTCCTGAGGAAGAAAATAGTGACTATTTACTGCCGCCAGAAGATTTGCTTCATCTTAGGACATTGGTAGTAAATGATAGCCCTGCCATGCTTATTTCTTTGGAGGAAATGTTACGTCTGTTTACCTTTAAGCCAACAACGGTAATTTCCTTCCATGATGCCGAAAATGCGTTGCGAAGGGGCGTTGCGAAGGGGAAACCTTACCAGCTCATGCTGGTGGGGTTGGGAATGTTTGGCCGGGATGTCATTGAAACAGTGCAGAGGATCGAGAAAATTGTTTTTCATGAAATGAATATGCCTGCACTAAAAATAATCATTATTTCAGGCCACGATGAAAACGATAAAAATATGCAACTGCCTGCTGAAACCATGGCACATGTTTGCGTTATTGATAAACCGGTCAACTGCTCCATACTGTTTGATTCCATTATGGAATTATATGGAAAGGAGATGGTTAAAGCCTACAGGCCAAGGGAGGTATCGATTGATCTCGTCATGGTCAAGGAACGCATCGGTGGTGCTCGGGTTCTGGTCGTTGATGATATTTCAGTGAACCGGGAACTTGCCAGAGAGATTTTGGAAGGAATCGGCCTGGTTGTTGAAATTGCCACCAATGGTTGTGAAGCTGTAAAAATGGTGATGGCTTCGGATTTTGACGCTGTACTGATGGATATCCAGATGCCAGAGATGGATGGGTATACTGCGACCCAAAAAATAAGGGAAAAAATTCGGTTGGAGGAACTGCCCATTATTGCAATGACCGCTGATGCCATGAAAGGGAATTGCGAAAAATGTCTTGCAATGGGAATGAATGATCATGTTACAAAGCCGATTGATTATAAACATCTACTTGCAGTCTTGGAAAAGTGGATATCGCCAAAAGAAAGAAGAATGCAGCAGGCCGTCAAATCTCATAAACGGGTTGTGGATAAACTCCCCACGTTGCCTGAAAGACTTGCCGGAATTGATGTCATTTCCGCCCTGGATAGATTCCTTGGCAACAAAAAATTATTTCGGTCGGCCTTGTTGGGATTTCATCGGGATTTTTCCTCCGCAGCCCAGAAAATCAGATCTTCTCTGAGTGGAAAAAGGGTCGCTGATTTGGAAATATCCTTGCAACTGATTCACACGGTTAAGGGGATAGCTGGTAACATCTCCGCTCAGGCGTTGTTTGGTACTACCAAAGATCTGGAAAATGGAATCCGAGAGGGTCAGAGGGAAACATGGCCAGAATTGCTGAAAAAGTTCGAGAACGACCTCGATGAGGTAATAAAATCCATAGAAACACTCGAAATCGAAGAAGATGCGCCTAATAAAGAATGCGTCAGTATCCACGCTGAAGTCACTCCAGCAAATATGGAACCTGTTTGTCAAATATTAAAAGAATTGGCAGAACGTCTTAGAATGTCCAACTCCGACGCCCAGGAATCGTTTGATGCCCTTAAACCGTTGTTGAACGCGTCTGGAAATGCGCTTATTATAAATGAAATTCAACTCATAGAGCAACATCTGGACCAGTTTGCTTTTAAAAAGGCCTATGTATTACTCAAGCGATTGGCAGAATATCTCAATGTTGCAGTTGACGGATAGGGCGCATGAAAAAAATGGATGAAAAATTAAAAATTTTGATTGTCGATGATTCTCCGGGGAACATAAAGACTCTAAAAGCCATTTTGGCTGAGAGTTATCAACTGTTTATCGCCACCAATGGCTATGACGCCCTGGAGATTGCCGCATCCACCCCCATCGACATTATTTTGCTTGATATCGTCATGCCGGAGATAGATGGTTATGAGACTTGTCGACGGTTGAAAGCGGATACGTCAACGGCAGATATCCCGGTGATTTTTCTCACGGGGGAAGATCGCATCCTGGAAGAAGCCAAGGGGCTGATGCTGGGAGCTGCCGATTTCATTTTAAAGCCCATTCACCCAATCATTGTAAAGTCCCACATTCGCACCCAGGTTACCCTGATCGAGGCACGCAATGCTCTTTTGAACCAGAACAAAAGACTGGAATATATGGTTGAGGAAAGAACCCTCCAGTTGAGAACTCTCCAGGATGCCGCCATGGTAGCTATTGGATCCTTGGCTGAAACTCGAGATCCGGAGACTGGCAACCATATTCGAAGAACCCAATATTATGTAAAAGCACTGGTAAACCATCTTCGGAATCTTCCAAATTTTTGCAATTATTTCACTTCCGAAGTGACCGACCTGCTCCTCAAATCGGCTCCGCTACACGACATTGGCAAGGTCGGTATACCTGATCGGATACTTCTCAAGCCGGGCAAACTTTCAATCGAAGAGTTCGAGGAGATTAAAAAACATCCAGTTCTTGGATACAAAGCCATTCTTGACGCAGAGAAAATGCTCGATGAGTCGCAAACACCATTTTTACGATTGGCCAAGGAGATCATTCTTTTCCATCATGAAAGATGGGATGGAACCGGGTATCCTAAAAAATTGAAGGGTGAAGAGATCCCTGTTGCAGCACGGTTGATGACGTTAGCGGATGTCTATGATGCCCTGATTAGTAAACGAGTGTACAAGCCGGCATTCTCCCACGAAGATGCAAAAGTAATTATTGTCAATGATAAAGGAAGAGTGTTCGATCCTGACATCGTGGACGCCTTCCTGGCAATTGAAGATCAGTTCCAGGAGGTCGCAGCCAAGTTTGCAGATTGTGGATAATTGGTGTGACAGCAGGCCGTGATCATTGTTTCGGCCACAGGCTGTCCCCGAAGGCCAGAAAATTATTGAAAAGAAAGAAGGGGTCTGGGGAATTCTTTCCGCATGGTAATGATTTTAAACAAAGATTTTCCATGCTTTTTTTTTGGCCTTTGCTTTTTACTTTAATAAAAAGATCATGTACCAAGCAGAAGCGGTAGCTTGGCCGAAACGGTGATCGAGGCCGAGATTTCCGTGCCTATGGCAAAAGAGATGATTTGGCAGAAATGATGATCAAGGCCTGATAGCAAAGGATGGGGGATGCTATGAACAGTCTAAAAACCAGACCAACGATTCTTGTTGTTGACGATGTTCCAGCTGTAATCAGGGAAATGGTAAATGTTTTGAGGCATGACTACCAGGTCATTGTGGCAACGAGTGGACCGGGAGCTTTGGAGATTGCAAGGTTCCAGGATATTGATTTGATCCTTCTGGATGTGGTCATGCCAGAAATGGATGGTTTTGAGGTTTGCCACAGGTTGAAGAAAGACGATTTGACCAGTGAAATTACAATAATTTTTGTCACTGCGGAAACTTCAGAAGAGGAAATTGCCCGTGGTCTCAACCTTGGGGCATATTATTATCTTACCAAGCCGATCCAACCCAAAACCATTCGTGCAGTTGTCTCTTCCGCCCTGGCGGCCAGGGCGGCGTTTGTAAGTTTGAGGAAGAAAATACGAGAATCTGCCGCCGTCAGTACGTTGTGTTATGAGGGGAGATTTATAATAAAAACATTGGATGAGGCTCTTTCTCTTACAGTTTTTCTTGCCAACGCTTGTCCCCACCCGGAAAAAGCTGGAGTTGGTCTGAAAGAGTTACTTTTTAACGCGGTTGAGCATGGGAACCTTGGAATCACCTATGAAGAAAAATCCATACTTTGTAAGAACGATCAACTTGACGAAGAAATTGATCGCCGTTTGGCATTACCAGAAAATATATCCAAGTGTGTATCTATTTTGTACCAGCGTGTGGGAGAAGAAATTATTTTCCAAATTACTGACCAGGGGTTGGGATTTGACTGGAAACCGTATTTGGTATTCAATCCATCCCGCGTGTTTCATCTGCATGGTCGAGGTATCGCACTGGCGAACACGATAAGTTTTGATCGAGTTGAATATCAAGGAAATGGCAATGAAGTCATTGCTGCTGTCAGGATCCGCCAGTAAATTTTAAAGGCTCAATTTGGATTCCGGGGTCTTGATTTATTGGCTTGAGTTGCGATAATATCCGTACTGGATTTTAATGTATCGAAAAAACAAAGTTTGGCAAAAAGTATTGTGGAGGTCCGGGGGGCAACCGTTCAGACCCCCCGGTTTTTACAGGTTATGTGCATGGCTTCAGGCATTGCGGTTGCCCTCTTCGCAAAAAGCGCGAAGAGGGCAACCAAAGGCGCGCCCCCAAAAACTTTTTCGCTACGCGAAAAAGTTTATTGTGAAGGGGGGCGTAAAATCAAAGACAAAGTCAAAAACAAAGTCAAAAACAAAACCTTGGGGCACTGCCCCAAACCCCGCCGGGGGGGATGATCCCCCCCGGACCCCCGCAACAATTTCAACCCTAACGTAAAGAGGGGGGGGACTGAATGGTTACCCAGGCGGTGGAATTCATTGATCCAAGAAAACGAAGATTGCCACGGGAAATCTCCCCCTTCGTGCAAACCTAGAGGAAATGGGACTTTGCCCCCCTCCCCCCCGGATATCCCAGCCATTCTTATCGTCGGACCCTCCTGGGTCGGCGACATGGTCATGGCGCAGCCCCTGTTCCAATTATTAAAATCCAAACATCCCCAGGCCGCCATCGATTGCCTCGCCCCCCCCTGGAGCCAACCCCTGTTGGAAAGGATGCCCCAGATACGCACGGCCATCCCCCTGCCCCTGCAACACGGCGAACTTGGGCTGGGCATCCGTCGGCAACTGGGACACGCCCTCAAGGGACGCTACCAACACGCCATCATCCTGCCCAACTCCCTCAAATCGGCCCTGATCCCCTTTTTCGCCCGCATCCCCGGCGCACCGGCTATATCGGCGAAGTCCGTCTGGGTCTTCTCAATGATCTGCGCC
>JACSDG010000191.1 GCA_015660855.1 Magnetococcales bacterium | reverse complement strand
TTGATTTTACTTCCCCCCAAGGGGGGTCTAGGGGCGCAGCCCCAGGGTTTTGATTTTGATTTTGATTCTTTTGCCTAACGGGTATAATGTCCTTATTATCAAGATGCTGAGACAAAATAAAAAATCAGGTGTAAGAAAATCAAAATCTTGGGGCTGCGCCCCTGACCCCCCTTGGGGGGGCAGGAAAGTCAAAATCAAAGTCAAAAGAAAAACCTTGGTGGGCTGCCGCCTCCAAACCTCTGCCGGGGGGAGAACCTCCCCCCGGACCCCCGCAATAATTTTTGCCAAACTTTGTTTTTCCGATACATGAACTTCGTGCCCTTCGGGCAATAACCAAAACCCCAGTGGCAAAGCCGCAACCGGAACGAAAATACTAGAGGACAGGAGAATCCATAAAATGAAGGATGGAAGCATTCTGGATGGTTTGCCTTTTGACCAGTTGTTCCAGAATAATATCTTTCAATTTTTCACGAATTTCGACAGACATGACGCTCAAATCATCGGCGGAAATCCGCACGATTTTAACTTTATCCTTGGCGATGACGTTGGCCGATGTGGTCTTCTTGCCAAAGGTTGATATTTCACCGAACAAATCGCCAGAGCTTAACTCGGCAAGGATGACATCGTTTTTGCTGACGGTGATATAAACAGAACCTTCGACAATGAAATAAATACCGTTATGTAGCGAATTTTCTTTAATGATGACTTCCCCGGCATCGTAGGATTCCAAGGTTTCAAGAAGAACCGTAAGGCTTACCTTGTGATATTTTGTCAGCTTGGAGAAAACAGGATTTTCATCGACAAATTTGGCGATGGCCATTTTCTGCATCCTTTTCTCGGCCAAATCGATGTGTTTCTCACGTTTCCTGGGTAACTTGGCTTCAGGAAGCAGGTTGTCTTTGTTGAATTCCTTGATTTCGTGGTTCTGCCGAATAATATTGGCCGAAATCTGGCGAATGATCTGGTCTTTGATCTTTTCCCGTATTTCAATGCCAATATTTTCATAGAAGTCGCGGTCAATGGTAAACATGATGGTGGCTTCCTGCGCGACCACATTGGCGGAACGCGGAGTCCCCATAAGAAAGGCAACTTCGCCGAAGCTGTTGCCAGGGCCAAGGCTGTTGAGAGGCGTTTGACTGCCTCCCTTGATGATGTCAACCTTACCCTTTAAAATTATAAAGAAATTATTACTTTCTTCTTTTTCTCTGACGATGGTCTCCTGTGGTCTCGCCATGATTAATTTTTTATGAAAGGAAACAATCTGTTTCTTCTCATAGACAGAAAACGAATTAAAGAACGGAATGAATGACAGAATTGACAAAAGTTTACTTTCGACATCGTCAAACTTTTTATTGGCGATGCACTCAGCGATATACAGAGAGCTTTCGTTTAAGTTTTGTTTCAGATCCAGGCCAGCCTGAGAACCGGATTCCTCCTTGAAAGTCAAAGGTTTTTTTTTGGATCCGCCCCACACATGCTCGTAGAAGGTTTTTGGGTTTAAAAATATGAACTGATACCTGCCAAAGGCCAAGTGGTCGCCATCGCTGAGAAGGGTTTCTTTGTTACCGAAGGAAACTCCATTGATGTAGGATCCAAACTCGCTTTGCAAATCTTTCAAGTAGTAACCGCTGCGTTTTTTGGTAAATACGGCGTGTTTTTTGGAGACAGTGTAGTCCGGGACGATAAATTGATTTTCCGAGGTTGCTCCGAGGAAAAACATCCCCGGGGCGCGCCGAAGCGGGTCCTTGTTGACAAAGGGAAAAATGTAACTCAGAGGTATCCTGCTGACCGAATCTTGATCTTGGTTAAAATTTAATGATATTTTACCGCCAACATTGACAACTTCTATATCGGCGACGCTGTCCCCGTACAGTAAAGGATAATCGACATACTTAACGAAGGCCGCACCGGAAATTCCTGAAAAAATTTCCTTGAAACTGACCTGTTCGATCCAGCCGGAGCTGTTTATTTTTTCCAGGAAGAGCTTAACGGGATCCGCCATGTGTGGTGGCCTGACAGGTTGACAAGGTGTATTTTCAAGATTCAAAACCAGACCTCAAGCATCTCGCGCCAACGTATAACCCTTTTCGGTAGGGTTTGGCAAGATGCCTATCAGCCAAACGTTGAGCCTATCAAGAATCGAAGGTACAAGGCAACAGCAATGATTGCAAAAATGTTACAAATATTTGCACTGATTATTTTTCTCTATCCGTTACCTGTTTTCTCAAAAGAAAAGGCTGCCAGAGATTGGGTGATTGCCATCGACATTGGCCACGCATCATTCGCCGGAGGGGCGAACAGTGCGCGGGGACGAAATGAGTACGAATTCAATCGGGACATCGGCATTCTTGTCCAAAAAGAACTGGTAAAACACGGATATTCCCGTGCGTTCATCATTCTCGATCCTGAAAATTTGGGCTTGCGGACGAAAATAGCCAGGAAACGCAAGGTCGATCTGTTCATTTCATTCCATCATGATTCGGTGCAGTCCTTTTATCTCAAAACTTGGAAATATAACGGAAAAAATCAAAAATATTGCGATATGTTTCAAGGATTTTCTCTGCTGGTCTCCACAAAAAATGCCATGTTTAAAAAAAGTCTTCTTCTCGCGACAATCCTTGGCCGTAAATTAAAGAAAAACAACTTTTTACCAACCCACCATCACGCCGTCGATGTACCGGGGGAGAAGCATCAATTGTTCAATCAGAGTCTGGGTGTCTACAGGTATGACGATCTTGTCGTCTTGAAGACAGCCCCGATGCCTGCCGTCCTTGTTGAAGTTGGGGTGATTGTCAACAGGAATGAGGAACTTCAGTTGCGCAAACCTGAGACCCACAGAAGGCTGGCCAAGGCTCTTGTCGAAAGTATCCAGGAATATCAACACACCTTAGCCCCCGGCGGTCCTCAGGTCAATTCTCCTGGCGGTGAGGGGATCTCTCAGCGTATTTCAACGCCGCCCCCGCCGCCGCCCCTGCGCCCGCCACCGCCCACCCGACCTTTTTCGCCACCTCCCCCCCCTCCGCCCGTCAGGATGTGAGGGGTTCAATTTTCACAGGAAGGATACGCCAGCCATTGACACCGAGAAGAAAACAACCTACCCTGCCCGCCCAGAAGGTACAGTCGATGGCACAATCGGAACACGGTGCGATTCCGTGACGGACCCGCCGCTGTAACCGGGGACACCCGCCGCTTTTTTTTTTAAGTCACTCTTTAGTTTTTTTTGAGGGGAAGACGTGGTGGGGTGGAAGATCCGGAAGTCAGAAGACCTGCCAGGCTGTTGAAAACGGAATCTCATGGTAAAGGGTTCCAGGTGGAAGTGCGTGTGCGCTTCTGTCTGGGGCCTTTTTTTTTGTCCCTCATTCACCTACTTTTTGTTGGAGAGCGTCCATGTCAAAGCAAAACCAGCCCACTACCGGGGTTACCCAACCGCTTCGCACCGTAACCCCTGCACGGATTGTGGAAGAGGTCATTGCCCAACGCAAAAGCTGTTCCGCCGACGGCGTTGGTTTGTCACACTACATTTTGATGGATCGGAAGGACAAATGATCGGGACGGCAACGGAAACAGCGACGCCGTTTGTCAATACGGGGGGTGGCCCCCTCCTGGTTCCTTTGGAGATTGGCCACCCTTCCCATCTGGCGATTGTTGATCCCGATACCGCCTTTTGGGCCATTGTGCGCAAAGATCGCCTTGCCGATCTGTTGGCTGACAGCACGGTGGTGCGGGAATATCGGCAACGCATGGAGGTTTGCGCCACCGAAATGCAGGGATTGCGTTTTGGCTTGAAGCCATCGGCGGTTTATTTCAATCCCACCGATCGATGCAATCTGGATTGCTCCTATTGCTACATTCCCCGTGATATGCGTCGCAGCGGGGAACACATGTCCGAGGCGCGTTTGTTGGAATCTTTGGGGCTGTTGCGCGATTATTTTTCCAGGCACATGCCCCAGGGGCGACGGCCCAGGGTTATCTTTCATGGTGCCGAGCCTTTACTGAACTTCAAGGCGGTGCGGACGGGAATTTTGGCTTTTGAGAAAGAGTTTTTGTTTGGGGTGCAAACCAACGCTACCCTTCTTGATGATACCACTCTGGAGTTTCTCACCCGGCACCAGGTCAGCATTGGTTTGTCCCTGGATGGACCTACGGCTGAGGTGACCAATCGCACCCGTAAAGGTTGGCAGGGACCGGGGGATGTCCATGAGTCGGTCTTGAGTGCTATGGAACGGTTGCGTGGTTATCCGGGCTACAGTGTCATTGTCACCATCACTCGGGAAAACGTGGGGGTATTGACTCCATTGGTGGAGATGCTCCACGCCTATGGGGTACCAGGTTGTTTGTTGAATGCCACTCGGTGCACGCTTCAGGGGGCTAGGGAAGTTCGGGTGGCGGATGGGGAGCTTGCGGGGCCGTTCATTCGCGCTTTGGAGCGCAACGATGAGCTTTTCCGGCAGACGGGGCATAAAATGGTGGTGGCCAATTTTGCCAACATTCTTTTGGCCATTCTTGCCCCCACGGCGCGGCGGCTCATGTGTGACATTTCTCCCTGTGGGGGTGGTCGCGCTTTTTTTGCCTTGGCGGCCAATGGTGATTTGTTTCCGTGCAGTGAGTTTATCGGGTTGGAGTCTTTTTGCGGAGGTAATTTGTTTCGCGAGGGGGTGGACATGGCCATGTCCAGTCCGGCGTTTGCTGCCGTGACGGGGCGGGATGTGGATCGTTTTGATCCCTGTAGACGTTGTGCCATTCGGCATTATTGTGGTTCTCCGTGTCCTGCCGAGGCGCACGAAATGAATGGGGGCATGGAGCAGATCGGGGCCTTTTGTCAATTTTACGAAGAGCAGGTACGTTATGCTTTTCGTTTGATTGCCGATGGCCGGGCCAACGATTTCTTGTGGGATCGTTGGGACGATGCGGATGGTATGGAGACGGTCATTGATTTTTCCGGGTCGGTGACGGCGGCGTAGCGGTAAGATTTTAACTGTTGCGGGGGTCCGGGGGGGATCATCCCCCCCGGCGGGGTTTGGGGCAGCGCCCCAAGGTTATTTTTTGCCAATGAAAACAAAAATCTCCCTTCACTGTTTTTGACGTATCGGAAAAACAAAGTTTGGCAAAATTATTGTGGGGGGTTCTTCTTTTGACTTTGATTTTGATTTTACTGCCCCCCAAGGGGGGTCTAGGGGCGCAGCCCCAGGGTTTTGATTTTGTTTTTTTGCCCGAAGGGCATCCTGTTCAAAGTCAAAAACGGGACATGAAAGCTTTTTTGTTTAAAGTCAAAACCCTGGGGAAAGAATTCCCCAGACCCCTTCTTTTTTTTTAATAGTTTTCCGATTTATACGCACATCAAGGCTCAACCGGATTGGCTTTCGGTTCGGGGTTGGCCTGTTGCCGCTGGTTTTTCAATTTTTCTTCCCATTCCCATAGGGCCGATCGGGCACGCGTCAGCCAGGGGTCGTCGGCTTGGTGGGTCATGTGGACAAAACTGCGCATGGCTCCCAAGGCTGTTTCCAGATCCCCCTGGGCCTCTAAAGCCTCGGCCAACCCATAATAGGCGTTGGTCTGGTATGGATTCAGAGCTAAGGCCCCCTGGAAAAAATCGAGGGCTGCACGCGTCTTGCCCGATCCCAACAAGGCAAATCCCATATTGACATGGGCCTCGGGGATGCGGGGATGTTGTTGTAAAATATCGTGAAACACGGCGATGGCATCGTTATAACGTTTGCCCTGTAACATCATGGCCCCTTCCATGAAACGTTGCCGCAAAAGTTCATCCCCAGCTGGGTTGGGGCTGGCGGTTTCCGGGACAGGCTGGGCCGGGGGGTAAGGGGGGGGGAGTCGTTCCAGCAATTGTGACCCCAGACCAATGGCGAGCACGGTCATGATGATGACCCGGTTGCGCTGGCGCAGAAAAAAATCGCGGGTGTTGCCATGGGAAATAACGTGTCGCCAACCGCTATGCAATGGAAACAGGCAAAAGATCACGACCCCCGCCATGGCCAGACTGCCACCGATTCCAGCGGCGGTCATACCCAGAATTTCCTCCCAGGAGGCGGTGGCAAGTCCAGGGGTTTTGCGGGCGATCCCTTGCAGCCCGGAGATCGCCAATCCTGTCGTCAGGAGGAAAACGCCAACCCCGAACAGCCAGGGTTGCCGGCGTAGCCAAAGGGGGTTGACGATGATCACCCCCGCCTCGACCAACAGACGCCGGGCCAATCCCATATACCCTAGGGTGACTGCTCCCACCGCCGCATGATAATGGGCCGTGACCAATACGGTATCTTCCTGGATCAGGACGCCTACGATCATTCCCAGAAGCATGAGCACCATGGAAATCAACACCGACACCTTGACCGGATCGTTTTCCCGTACCACCGCCATCCCAAACTCCTGCCGCAGCACCAGAAAGGTTCCGGGGACCGCCCACCAACTGGCATATTTCATGAGCAGGGTGAAAAACATATGGTAGTTTTCACCGGGGATGTCGAAGAAAAAAAGGCCAGCCAAGCCGATGACAGAGGGTAGGACAGAAAGTCCGATGAGGAGGACGAGACGGCTGGCATGGCGGTGCGGGATGGCGGGTGCCAGCAAAAACAGCCAGACCGAAAGCAGCAATGATACATGCCCCAGTTGCACCAAGTGACCGCCCGCCCAGAACAGGGTATTGAAGTCAGTCAGGGCCTGGGGATGGGTGGCCAGGCGTGCGGTGACAAGCAAAAACGCCACCAGGGAGGCAAGCCAAGCCAGTGAACCGGCCACGGTCCCCGCCGTGACCGGTTCATGGGGCAGTTGTTGGATGACGGACGGGTTCCAAAGGGCGGACAGGCCGTGACCGGTGAGAAAAAACGCTGCCAGCCACAGAAGACCCAATCCAGACATGAAAAGAAAGTTTGTCAGGACGGGCACATAATTGCTGAGGATGGCCTGGGAATTCGTGTCGATGCCTGCCAAAAGCAACGCCCCGGCACCACTCCAAGCGAAAACGAGGGCGATCCGATCCAAACGTTTGCGTCCAGGGGGGTGTACACGGGTCAAAAAGGCCCCAGCCATGGCGAGAAACCAGATCAGGACGGCAAAATTGACATGATAGACCAGGGCACGGGAAAAACCGGCGGGGGTGGTGGCCAACCCTTGCGACAGCCATGGGGTGCGCGAAAAAACCAGGAACAACCCGAAACAGGACGAAAGCAGGAGTGAAGACAGTCCCAGCCACACCCAGGCCAGGGAGGGCGGAGAGGTATAACGAAAAGACGATGGCATGTTCATTCAGACGACCCCCTGATGGGGAGCTTGGGAAATGAAGGGAACGCCAAAAAAAACCAAGAAGGCAAACACAAAGATGACCCAGATCAGGAGTGTCCCAACGATGGGGGGTGGGTGAAATAGGGGGCGCAAGTGTAGAAAGAGAGCCAGCAGCAGCCAGGTGTGCAAGGACCAGGTTTCCAGGGGATCCCAACTCCAATAACGCCCCCAGGCATCCAAGGCCCAGATGGCTCCCGCCACCAGCATCAGGGTATGAAAGATAAACCCCAAGGCGATGAAGCGGTAGCACAGTTCGTCTAGGCGGGGGTTGTCGGGGAGGTGTTCAATTCGGGTGCGAACGGGTTTTACCAGACGCACGGCGACGATTCCGCCGATCCCGGCCGCCACCAGGATGGACCCCAGGGCCACTTTGCCCAGGCCGATATGAATATAAAGCCAGAGGGTGTCATAGGTAGGGGGAAGGGCGGTATCGCCGGGGGAGGCGACGAGGAGCCAACCCATGAGAATGAACAGGGTGGGCAGGGTAAAGGCCGCTGCGGCGCGCAGAGGGGGGTAGTACCTGTAAAACAAGGCCACCGCCAGGGTCAGACTCCAAAGGTTGCTTGACAATATTTCAAACAACGAAACAAAAGGCCCGTGCCCCAGACGTTGCCAGCGCAGCCCCAGGGAGAGGGCATGGAGCAGCAGCCCCCCCGACAAGAGGGCGAGGATAGCCCGTTCCCAATGCCGATGGAACAAAAGCCCTACCACGGCACCGACACCTGCCGCAAGGTAGCCAAACAAGGCACCCCACAGCAGGGTTAATTCGCCCGAGGCCATGGATTCAACTCCCGGGGCTGTTCATTCATGTGGCCTACCTGAGAAAAATGATGGAGAAGGAAAAAAGCGCATTATGCCCTTTGGGCCAGAAAAAAACAAATTCAAAGCCGTCAGAGGTAGGAAATTCAAGCCCTTTGCGAGGTAACCATTCAGTCCCCCCGCCTTTTTTTCTTTAAAAGTATTGCGGGGGTCCGGGGGGAGGTTCTCCCCCCGGCGGAGGTTTGGAGGCGGAGCCTCCAAGGTTTTT
>JACSDG010000034.1 GCA_015660855.1 Magnetococcales bacterium | reverse complement strand
CAAAAGAATCAAAACCAAAACCCTGGGGCTGCGCCCCTAGACCCCCCTTGGGGGGAAGTAAAATCAAAATCAAAATCAAAATCAAAGTCAAAAGAAAAACCTTGGAGGCTCTGCCTCCAAACCTCCGCCGGGGGGGATGATCCCCCCCGGACCCCCACAATAATTTCAACCTTAAGTAAAAAACGATGCTGGAGAAAAAACGTACACGCCTGGATCAACGCGTTTGGAGCGAAGGGATGTCCGAAACCTTGGAACTGGCACAACGCCTGATCATGGCCGGTTCCATCCTCGTCGATGACCATCCGGTAACCAAACCCGGCAGCTTGGTATCCCTGGCATCCCGACTGCGCCAAAAGACAAAAACCATCCCCTGGGTCTCACGGGGAGGTCTCAAACTGGCCCATGCCATGCAGCAATGGTCGGTACGATTGGAAGAAAAAATCTGCCTGGATGTGGGAGCCTCAACCGGAGGATTCACCCAGGTGATGCTCCACTCCGGAGCGAAAAGGGTGATCGCCATGGATGTGGGCTATGGTCAACTGGACTGGAAACTGGCTTCCAACCCCAAAGTCACCGTCATGGACCGCTTCAACGCCCGCGACCTGCAACCCAGCGATCTCCCCGAAGAGATCGATTTCATGGTGGTGGATGTCAGCTTTATCGCCCTGACACGCATCCTCCCCCCACTGTTCCAGGTACTCAAACCAACAGGACAGGGGATACTCCTCATCAAACCCCAATTCGAGCTGCCTCCCCACCAGGTCACCCCAGGCGGAGTGGTACACGATGAAGGTCTGCACCAACAGGCGATTATCTCGGTTGTCAACCACTGCACCGAGTCCGGGTCAAAGGTGCTCGCGGTGATCCCCTCCCCCATCACAGGTTCCCAGGGAAACCAGGAATACCTCCTGTACTTCACCGGCAAACTACCACCGGATCAAAGCTGAAGCCCAGGTAAAACCACCACCGAAAGCGTCCAGCAAAATCAACTGGCCAGGCTTGATCCGACCATCCCGAACCGCTTCATCCAAAGCCAGAGGGACACTGGCCGCCGATGTGTTGCCATGATGGTCCACCGTCATCACCACCCGCTCTTCGGGAATGTTGATGCGCTTGGCGGTCGCCTGCAAAATGCGCCTGTTGGCCTGGTGCGGAATCAACCAGTCAATGTCGTCCACGGTCACATTGTTGGCCAGCAATATCTCCTCGGCAATGGCCCCCATCGCCTTGACCGCCTGCTTGAAAACCTCATTGCCGTGCATGTCCACAAAGCCCAAAGCCTCATGCCGCACATCAAACCCGCTGGGACGCCCACGCGAAATCCCCCCGGTGACACGCAACAGTTCCACATGGCTGCCATCGGCGTGCATTCTGGTGGACAAAATGCCCTGGGGGCTGTCGCCAGCAACCGCTTCCAGCACCACCGCCCCGGCACCATCACCAAACAATATGCAGGTCGTTCGATCTTCCCAATCCAAAATCCGGGTAAACGTCTCCGCACCAACCACCAAAACTTTTTTAGACATTCCAGAACGAATAAACTGGTCGGCGATACTCAGGGCATACACAAAACCGGTACACACCGCCTGAATATCAAAGGCGGGAGCCTTGGCCCCCTGCGCCTCAATCTTGCGCTGAAGGATGGTGGCCGTCGCCGGAAACACCAAGTCGGGAGTCGACGTGGCGCATATGATCAAATCCAACTCCTCCGGAGCACACCCGGCCGCCTCAAGGGCACGCCGCGACGCATGGGCCGCAAGATCCGATGTCATTTCATCTTCCGCAGCGACTCGACGCTCCAATATTCCGGTTCGGCTGGAAATCCATTCACTGGATGTATCGACAATTTTACACAAATCATCGTTGGTCATCCGTTTTTCCGGCAGGTAGGAACCTGTGCCAATGATCCTGGCCCGCGGTGCGTTCATTCCGTCCCCTTTCCATTGTTGAGCAGAGCAATGTGAGTCTTGATGGTCTGATTAACCTTGTTGATCGTCAAATCCCGGGCGACCCGAATGGCCTGGCTGAAGGCGTAACCATCCGCCGATCCATGACTCTTGACAACCACGCCATCCAAACCCAATAGCATCGCCCCATTATATTTCCTTGGGTCAATTTTTTGTTTGAACCGGTTCAACGCCGGACGCACCGCCAAATAGCCTATTCGGGACCACAGCGAATAATTCATGCTCTCTTTTAAAAAATGCGAGACCATCCGCACCACACCCTCGCTGGATTTTAAACTAATATTTCCCACAAAACCATCACAAACAACAACGTCAATATGGCCCTCATAAATGTCGGTCCCTTCAACGTTGCCAACAAAAGAACCACCCAATGCCTTGCGAATCAGTTCCGCAGCCTCCTTGACAACCCCCGTCCCTTTGACTTCTTCCTCGCCGACATTCAGGAGACCCACCCTGGGCTGCGGCAGATGGAGCACCTGGGTTGCATAAATTTTTCCCATGATGGCAAACTGGCAAAGATTTTTGGCACCACACTCCACATTGGCCCCAAGATCCAACATCAGGGTTTTTCCCGTTTTGGAAGGAACATAGGTCGCTATGGCGGGACGATCAATCCCTGGCAGCATCCGCAGGACAAACCGTGCCGTCGCCATAAGTGCCCCGGTATTGCCCGCCGAAACCAGGGCATCCGCCTCCCCCGATTTGACCATGTCAATCCCAACCCGCATGGAGGAATTTTTTTTAAACCGGAGAGCCTGCGCCGGTTCCTCCCCCATTCCCACCACTTCCAGAGCACCGCGAATCTCAAAACGATCACGACGACAACCGGACTTTTCGAGTTCCGCCACAATACACTCTTCCCGGCCCACAAGGATGAACCGAGTATCGGGAAACTCCAAAGCCGCCTGGACGGCCCCTTCGATGATGGACGCAGGGGCATGATCCCCACCCATGGCATCCAGGGCAATGCGAATATCCACCTGGGATGATCCCGACACCTTTTTCAGGTTCAATCTTTATCCATGGTAACGACTTCCCGACCACCATACCAACCACACTTGGGACAAATACGATGCGGCATGGCCGGTTCCTGGCAGTTGGAGCAGACGGAAAGACTCGGCGGTTTGATCGCATTGTGAGCCCTGCGAGCACCACGACGAGAAGAGGAAATTCTTTTCTTGGGGACAGCCATTTTTAACTCCTTTTGGAAAAAATCCAGACGCACGCGACACGTTAAACAAACATCTCACCGTTCCGGATCAGGAAAGTTTCAGTTTTTTCAATTCGGAAAAGGGACCTTCTCTGGTTTTACTTTCACAATGGCAACGCTCACGATTACGGTTGACACCGCATTGGGGACACAACCCCCGACAATCATCCGAACATACGGGCGTCATGGGAAGATCCAGTAAAATTTCCTCCTGAACCAAATCCCGTATGACCAAATCACCGCCTTCAAGATAGGTCAGATCATCTTCCATGGCCTTGTTTTTTTTGTCTTGAAATGGGTCGGGACCGACACAAAACAAACGTTCAACCTGGCTGGTCTGCTCGCCATGAAACAACTCCAGGCAACGACAACACGTCCCCTGAACCCGATACATCAAAGTCCCAAAAACACGCCACTTATCATTGGCACGTGCGATAGCAACATCCACATGGACCGGATGGGACGCCGCCAAGCTATCTTCAAGCAAAGGGAGATACTCACAGGAAACGTAACCGGAAACATGTTTTTCCCGATAACTTTTTGCATCCAGTTGCAGTGTCAGTCCATCCAATTCCATCGAGACACCCTGTCAGACCAAGGGATCGTGAACATGATGCCCTGCGGGCATAAAGTCAAAATCAAAACCTTGGAGGCTCTGCCTCCAAACCTCCGCCGGGGGGGATGATCCCCCCCGGACCCCCACAATAATTTCTGCAAAACTTTATTTTTTTTCAACACAAACCATCGGTGCCGGCCAACGCCCTCAAGAACGAATCATGTAGACCACCACCAATCCAGAAACCATCAGCATCAAACCCGTAAACCGCAACGATCTGTCAGGCAGCTCGGACACCTTCGCGATCCACACACGCATCCTGTCGGGGGCGATAAAATACGGAACGCCCTCCAGAATCATCATAAGCCCCAACGCGGTAACGAAATCTTTCAACAGTTCAATCCATATCACGAAACTCAGGGTTGCGCTTCCTGGAGAAAGCGGAAAAAGCCAGTGGGTTGTACCAGCAAAGTGGTATCCGCCGCAAAGGCTTTCTGGTAGGCCTCCAGAGTTCTTTTAAACTCGTAGAAGCGCGGATCCTTTTTATAGGCCGTAGCGTAAATGTTTGCCGCCTCGGCGTCGCCCGCCCCCCGGATTTCCTCCGAAGTCTTGAAAGCCTCCGCCAGCAGGATCTCCTTGTCCTTGTTGGCGGTGGAACGAATCTTAACCGCTTCCTCCTCCCCCTCGGCACGATACTGCTTGGCCTGCCGTTCCCGCTCGGTCTGCATACGCTTGAAAACGGCCTTGGAGTTTTCCATCGGCAGGTCGGTGCGTTTGATGCGTACATCCAACACCTCAATGCCATATTGCGACGATTGAATGTTGGCCTGGGTGCGTATACGCGCCATCAGATCTTCACGGGCACCAGCCACAATCTCCATCATGGTGAACTGACCCAAAACCTCGCGCAGGTTGGAGTAGATGATGTCGTTGATACGTGAAGCCGCGCCAAGCTCATTACGCACGGTCTGGAAAAATTTCAACGTATCGACAATCCGCCAGCGGGCATAACTGTCCACTTTCAGATTTTTTTTGTCGGAAGAAAGAATTTCCTGCGGTTCCTGATCGAACACCAGCAATCTTTTTTCAAAGTTATAAACATCCTGCAGAAAGGGAATCTTAAAATGCAGGCCGGGTTCGGTCACCGAACGAACCGGTTTCCCCAATTGCAGAATCAAAGCTTGTTGCACCTGGTGAACCACATAGAGTGACTGGGAAAGCAAAACCAACACCGCCACGATCAGGACCACCAATCCTGTCTGATACCCCTTGTTCATGGCTTGACTCCCTGAGTTTGCGGCGGGACAGACGTGGGAACATTCCCCGTCCCCGTCGCAACAGACCCGGACAGAGAAAGAAAAGGCAGCACGCCACGACCGGCATCGGAATGCATGACCACTTTTTTCGTATTAGCGAGGACTTCTTCCATGGTTTCCAGATACAGTCGGGCACGGGTGACATCCGGAGCCTTGCTGTACTCGTTAAGCAGGGCCAGAAACCGGTTGACCTCACCCGTAGCACGGGCAATCTTGGTGGCCTTGTAACCCTCGGCCTGGAGAATTTCCTGGGCCGCCTGACCCTTGGCCCTGGGAATGACATCGTTTTTATATCCCTGGGCTTCGTTAATGGATCGCTCCCGGTCCTCCCGGGCACTGGCGACATCCTTGAAGGCGTGGATGACTTCCTGGGGAGGGGCAACCTGTTGCAGTTGGACGTTGACGACAGCAATACCGCTCTTGTAGCTGTCGAGAATTTCCTGCATGGTAATGCGGGTATTGGTTTGAATCTTTTCTTTCCCCGAGGTCAAAGCGGTGTCAATATCATTGCGACCGATGACCTGACGAATAGCCGATTCGGCGGCATTGCGGACAGCATTGTGGGGATCATCGCCGGGGTTGCGCACATTGAACAGAAAATTGGCCGCCCCCCCCTCCTGGATGCGGTATTGGACCGAAAGGTCGATGTCGATGATGTTTTCATCTCCGGTCAGCATCAGGGATTCCGCCGCAACATCGGAATTGGCACGCCCCCGGCTGCGATAACCGATTTCAATCCTTTGAATCTGCGTCACCTGGGGGGTATAGACGCTCTCGATGGGATAGGGTAAATGAAAATGAGGTCCCGGAGTCGTGGTTTCGACATAACGCCCAAACCGGACCACCACCCCCTCCTCATCCGGTCCGACAACATAGATGCCGGTAGCCATCCACAGGAAAAAAACAGCGACGGAAATCGCCGGCCACACCTGCCCGCCGGGGAGCTTACTCAGAAATTTTTCCTTGGCAAGGTTGAAAACTTTTTCCATGTCCGGCGGCTGGGGCGAATGAGAACCGGATCCCCACGGACCTTGTCCTCCACCATTATTGTTCCATGCCATAATTGAGGCTCCTTGAAATACCACCTGCCAGAGTCTTTGGTTCGGGAAACCCGAAAGCCCTGGATGGTCTCACTATTTTTCTCTTAAGTAAAGGTACTATCCATCGCCGCCAGCACCGCCAGGGCGGCAATGGCGGCTGTTTCGGTTCGCAGAACGCGATGTCCCACCGAAACGGCGACCGCATCCCGACACAGCATCCATTGCCGTTCCCCATCGTTCCATCCCCCCTCGGGACCGGACAATACGGCCAGGGGATGACCGCCGTGACGCTGGTGCCATACGGGCAACGCCGTCCGCGGTTCCCGGACATCCAGGAAGGCCCTTTTTTCTGCCACATCCCGCGCAAAAAAATGCTCCAGGGATTGGACCGGGTGCACTGTGGGCAGGACAGCCCGGCGGCATTGTCGGGCCGCCTTCAAAACAACCCTGCCCCAGGTGGAGAATTTATCCTGGCCGTGCCGTTCTCCTCCATGGGCCGAAGAACGTTGCGAAACCAGGGGAAAAATCTCGGTCGCCCCCAATTCCACCGCTTTTTGCAGGATCCACAACATACGCTCCCGATCGGCGATGACAGGACAAAGACGCCTGGGGTTGGCCGGCTCGATACCGGGGGGAAGGGCTTCAAAGACAACCACTTCTCTGCGATTGGGCAGCAGTCGGGCGCGAAAATAACGCCCTTCAGGATCCACCACGGTCAATACCTCACCCGCACGGGCCTGCCAACGCTCAAGGACGGCGTCCATCCCGTCTTCGAGTGGCAGGATCCATTGCCGTTGTGGTCCCAGTTGTGGTGGGGCATGCGCCAGTCGGATCATGGTTTGTGGCGATCTCTCGAAGCGATAATTTCGTGGAGGATGCCCCGCAAAATGGAAACCTCCCGCCGATCCAACGCCGCACGATGAAAAATAGCCTTGAGGCTTCCCATCATGCGCCCCCCGTGTCCCGGTTTGATAAAATCAATCTCCCGAAGAACCTCTTCCAGATGAATGAATAACCGGTTCATTTCGTCGGCACTGGCCAGGGTGCCATGAACCATCGCAACCAGGCCAGCCGACCTGTCGCTTTTCATGGCCAGCATGATCTCATAGGCGACAACCATGACCGCATGCGACAGGTTGAGTGAACCATAAGACCCCGTGGTGGGTATGTTGCACACCACATCGGCCCGATCCACATCCACCGTATGCAAACCGGTACGCTCGGTCCCAAAAAGAATGCCTCCCCTTGTCTCTGCATTTTCCACCAATTGCGCCCATTTTTCCGCCAGTTGCCTCGGCGTCAATACCGTCTGACGCTGGCCTCGGGATCGATTGGTGGTTGCCGCCAAAAAGTTCAGATCCCCCACCGCTTCGTCAAGGTTGGGAAAAACCTGGGCACCGGCGAGAATTTCCCGACCGCTGACGGCGAATTGATCCGCCTCAGGGTGGGGAAATTTTTCTGGGGCCACCAACCGCAATTCCACAAGCCCCATATTGGCCATCACCCGCGCCGTCGCGCCAATGTTGCCCGGATGACTGGTCCGATCAAGGATGATAACCGGCATTGCCCGGGGTAAGGTCTCCATGTTATCCAAAGTATCCAAAGTCTCTCTCGCAATCGAAAAATCAGGACCATGCAGAAAAAATGACAAACCTCAAAAAATAGCTGCATGCGCGCCAGGAGACTTTGACCGAAATCCAGTTTGAATTCAATAATCCTTCCCACAAATGAAAAAGCAGTTCAAGATGGGATGCGGGTAGGGTAGCATCCATGGACCATCGGTGGCCCGAGGTGGCCAGCCAACGGGATGAAAACACTTTTGTCAGGGTGTGATTCTTGAAATACAGCAAGGGGATGTTTGATCGTTCGAACAACAGAAAACGAAAGCCCTTGGCTGTTCGCCGGACCGGTGCGGCCAGAGTCGGGGATAAAACCAAACCAAAAATCCGACTCTCCATCGGCATGAAAGACTTGGCTCTTCCGGCCACTTTTCTGGCGGCCCTGGGGTGTGGATGGCTGGCACTGTCATGGTTCCAGCCTCGGGATAACCGCATCTCCTGGCAGGCGTGTCTGGAAAATCAACAGGGGGTTGGCCTCTATCCCAACTTGGTCGAAATCCCGGCTGGTACCTACGAAGTCCCCGAAAACTCTCCCACCCTGACCCCTTTCCTGCTGTTCCACGACAAACCCAATATCGTTTTGCAAAACAGCGTTCTTCTGCAAAACAAAGAAGTCGACCGGGAGCAACTCAAACACTACGCCGATGCCATCGACCGGCTCCAAGACTTCGACGAAAAGGAACGTCTGCGCCTGCGGCTGGGCAGTCACTGGGACCATAACGATGTCCAGGATTCCCTGGTACGACATATCACCTGGGAAGGGGCCTGGGATTACAGCCAATGGTTGTCCCGAAAAACCGGATGCGACTACAGACTGCCCTCCAGAGATGAATGGGCCGCCGCCGCCATTTTCCTGACCGCGCAGGGCCAAGCCCCGGTCAACGCCCAGGTCAACGCCCCGGTCAACGCCCAGGTCAACGGAGGAATGACCGCCGAAGAAGTGGCAAAAAATGTCCTTCTTGGAGCCAGGGAATGGTCGCAATCGCCCTGCCCTGACGGCTATTTCCTTCTGGGAGGGGATGATTGGACCGCCTCCGCCGATGACAAAAAAGAAATATGTATGCCGGCCATACTTGCCATGGCAGGCTTCCGGCTGGTCCTGAATCCCTCCTCCATCCCGGGACTCCAGGTCAATAGCACGCAAACCGGAGGCTCGCTGAAGATGGATGAGGCGTTATCCTTGGAAAAAGTCAATAAATAGTTCAGGATGAATTTTTTTATTAAAAAATCTGCGTACATGAGCTGAAAAAAATCAATTCATAAGGGGTTTGAAAACGTGACCATTCGATTTTCCCGCATCAAAGCCTGCTTGGGCACTTTGATCCTCTTGGCTGCCTTTGCTGGCTCTCCCGCTTCCGTCATCGGGGCCGAACCGGGAACGGGCAACTGTGCTGATTTCGATTTTTCCCGTTTCAAACAGGACGGAAAACTTAAGTGGGCAGGCATCCTCAGAGTGCTGCGTCAGGACGCCATTTTGTATAATGATGCGCAGGGGGCCAAACGGGCAGGATTCCTTATTTTCAATCAACAGGCCGAACTCCTAGACGAGAGTGAACGCCTGCTGAAAGTCCGTTCCTACCGCTACAAAGACCAGCCCGAAGCGGTAGGCTGGGTCACCAAGTCCGACCTGCTGTGCCGTAATCAGCCCGTGAAGAGTGACACCGGCCTGGAAATGAAATTCTTCATCAAAACCAACACCGCCGCCCGCTCCGAAGACGCCAAGCCCAGCGATGAAGCCTCGGCCCCGACCGTCCATATTTTTCAGGATCCCGAACTCAAGGATTGCGTTGGCGGCCAGGGAAATTGTCGCGAAGGGGCTTCACGGTTCCATATGTATTTTGTGTTCGATCAAACCAATGAATCCTACCTCCTAGCCGATCGCTTCCGCCTTGAAGAAGACGACCAATTGCTGGGCTGGGTCGCTAAAAAGGATGGTTTTCTCTGGAACAACGCCTTCAGCATCCGTCCCCGCGAGGATCTCCAGTCCCCCGATGGTTCCGGCCCCGGAACCGTCTGTACCTACGAGCAACTCAAAGATGCGGTGACTCGCGACAGTCAAACGTGTCATCCCATCCTCGGTGGCCGCGAATGGTTCAAGTCGGCCTTGAGAATTCCCGTATTGGAAATGGTGGATCAAAACAACCGACACATTTCCCCGGAGGGGGTCGGCGCATCCAGCGACCAGAGAAGATTTTTCAAGGTGGCTCTGGCCCGCCCAGGTCTGGTTGGGCGGCGCATCAGCGATGACAAGGTGGCCATTTCCACCGGCCTAGCCTCACGCATCATGCCAGGTTTCACCTCTCTGACCTCCAAAAAGCATGTGGATATTTTTTTCCTTCTCGACGCCACCGCAAGCATGGAACCCTTTATCGACGCCGTTCGTGGCACACCCGGATCCCCGGGAGTAATCCAGGAAATTATCAATAAAATCAAAAAATCCCAGGGCTTTAAAGAAACAGAGTTTCGTTTTGGCTTTCGCGTCTACCGGGATCCCTATGCCGACAACCAGTTCACCAATGGACTCGGCGAAGGCATCGGCGAGGGTCACCCGTTACCTGCCCAGTGCGACTTGAACGATTCCCAACAGCAAGTCGCCTATGAATCGTTCCAAAAATCCATCAGTCAGGTTCGCGTGTCGGGAAACGATACGGAGGACGACTACGAGGAAAACCTGTTTGGTGGTCTGAACCAGGTACTCAGCCAGGATCTTACACCATGCCCTGACAACCTTAAAATTTTGTTCATCATTGGCGACAACGGCTATCAGACCAGCCGTCCCGCCACCGGCGACGGCGGCAGGTTGTTCCAAAAAGCCAAATATACCAACCCGATCTCCAGAAAAACCCTGACCTCCATGATGCAAAGGGGAAGCAAAGGATTGGGTGATAACCTTGTCAGTTTTTTCATCCAAACCCCCTCCCATGCCGATCAGGTCCGGCATCCCGAATCCTACCGCAAGGCGTATGCGGCGTTTGAGGCGCAATCCAAAGATTTGCTGGGACAAAGCCTCCCTTCCGACAGCCGGTTGGACGACCACTTTTTACGGATGGGGGAGAATGGCCTGGTGCAACGCCTGGTTGCCACCGTTGAAAAGTTGGGTAGCAGTGCCCTGATCGATGAAATCATCCTTGATATCCGGGGTGGGGGTGCCCTGGTCAACATCATCAACCGTTTGCGGCGGGAGCGGGTAGACATTCCCGGGGTCTACTGGCATATCCTCAAACAAGGGGCCTGTGACGAACTGGGAAAACAGTGTGAACAGCGCGTTTACGACACCACCCGCATCGGATATATCGAGGCCGATGAAAATGTGGTCGAAGAGTTGTGGGTAACCAGCAGTGCTTTGTCGTCGTGGATCCGCATCCTTCGGGGGTTTGAAGGTTATTTCGACTTGCCCGAAACGCAGTTGCGGCGGGCACTGGTCAATGCGTTGGTCGTGGGCTTGCAGCAGGAGATCAGGCGACCGCCCATCGACGCCTCCGGAGAGACTCCGGCGGAATACGCCCAAAGACGTGGAGGCTTGCCGGTCCGCAATCACAGCCCCCTGCTCAGTTACAATGTCAACTCGCTGCTGTCGGATAAAATTGCCCGCAGCAGGGAAGGCCATCTGGTCGTCCTCGGCGCGGATGGTTCTCCCATGATGGATAAAACTGGCGTCCCCATTCCAGCGGTTCCGGTTTGCGAACTGCGACGTCTGGCTGCGTGGGCGATCAAATCCAAAGAGATGCTGGAAATTGTTGAAAAGGATTTTAATAAGCCTGTCTTCAAAACCGAACCCTATCGTCCCCATCTTTGCCCCGACTCCACAGAAAATGGCAAAAAAATAAGCAAGATTGAAGGTTTGATCCGACCCGAATCCCTGGGCGAGGATAAATCCTATCGTTTTGCCCACACCTTTGGCGGCAGCCGCGGATATTGGATCCCGCAGGAGTTTTTGCCATGAACTGGGGTTTACAAGTGCGTTCGGCCACGGTGGGATGGGGTGGTGTTTTTGATTTGCACGTCGGCGGGCTGAAACTGGATGACGACAGCTTTTCCAAGCGTCTTCCGGTGTTGGGGCGGAGCGGCAGCGGCAAAAGTACTTTGCTCTATCTTTTGACCTTCCTCAAAAGACCCAAGGAGGGGTGGGTGCGTTGGACTTTTCCCGATGGGCATCAGGCTTCCTGGGGGCCCAGGGGTTTGGATGCGGCGGCGTCGTCCCTGTCGCTGACCGACATCCGCCGCCGTTGTTTCGGCTTTGCCTACCAAAACAGCACCTTGACTCCTTATCTGCGCATTCGTGAAAACCTTCGCTATCCCCTGGAACTCCTGGGTGGGATGACCAAAGATGAGATGGACCGCAAGGTTCACGCCGCCATGGATCGTATTCTCCTTCGCGATGAAATGGGTTCCTATATTGAGGAGACCACGGCGGAAGAGTTTCTTGAGCGTTATCCCAATGAGCTTTCTGGGGGACAATTTCAGCGGGTAGCTTTAGCTCAAGCGATGATTCACGATCCCTACGTCCTTTTTGCCGATGAGCCTACCGGCAACCTGGATGCGGAAACCCGCAAGGAAGTCATGGATTTGGTAGACCGTTGGCTGGCCAAGGGGGATCGACTGGTCATATGGGTTACCCACCATCAGTCCGATTCTACCGATCCCAAGGTGAGTCATTGGCTTATGGTGGCCAACAATCGTTGCCACCTCAGACTTAAAGGCGGAAAACGGGAGCCTTTGGGGATAGGGGGAGATGATGTAACGATCGAACCGTAACCATTCAGTCCCCCCCGTGCTGCGGTTTGGAGACAGCAGCCCACAAGGTTTTTCTGTTGATTATGATTATGGCTTTAATTTTGAATTTCCTGCCCCCCAAGGGGGAGGCTAAGGACGCAGCCCCAGGGTTTTGGTTTTTAACCCGCAGGGCATTTCAAGAAATAGTGCAGGTGGAGAAAGCCTTATGAGAGGGTTTCCCGTATGGATACCCCTGGGATGGAAAGCGTACTGGCGCTCCTTCAATTGCGGTCGCTTTGGTTGCATTGACGGTGGCCGGGACTTTGCGTGGTTGACCCTGCTGCTTTCCCTGGTCATCGCTATGGCACTGCTGCTGGTTGGCAGTCGCGCCGGGCTTTTGGAACGTTTTACCGATGCCCTGTTGGGGACGTTGCGTCCCTACGGTGTGCCGATTTGGGCCACGGCCCATTGGCAAAACCAGAACGGCATATCCTCCGGCCTGCTGGATCGCCTTGAAGAAATGGAAAGCCGCATCCCCGGAGAGTCTTTTGGGATTACGGTGTATCCCTACCGGCGCATCGCCAACAACAGCCCGCAGATTTCCCTCCCTGGGTCCACGGTGTGGGATACCAACGTGCCTTTGGTGGGCTGGGCCGTCTATCCCAATGATCCCCTCTGGAATCTGGATCAGGGATTTCCGCAACGACACCCCGACAAGGCCCGTTCGGCCAAGGAATGGTACGACCTTCCTCTGACCGTTGTCGTCAACGGCTCCCTGTTTGACGCCCACTTTGATTATACCGCCTACAAAGATGAGGTTCAGCCACTGCTGGAAGAAAGAAAATTGCGTCGCCTCCCGGACAAACTCGCCGATGGCCAATTGAAAAATGTTTTAACGACACTTTGGTTCAAAGTCATGGTCGGCGATGAAGAAAAAATGCTCCCTTTCCAGGTACGCTGGACGGACCACATCCCCTCCATGGAAAAAGTGGCCTATTTGTTTCCCCTGACCACCTACAACGCACTCATCGCCGCACACCATCTGCCCGACTTGGTTTACGATCCTCTCAATTTGGGGAAAAGTAATGTACAGGACTATGAACGGTTAAAATCGTCCATTTATCCCGTTTCTGACCTGCTAAGTTTTTCCCTGTGCGTCGCCCAGGAAATCGAAGCCAGCGGATTGATGGAACTGCCGGAAATCCGTCAAGATCGCTGCCCGAAACCCAAATTGATCCCCGGTCTGGGCAAGATTATCGGCAAGGTGGGTGGGGGACAAAGTCATTCCGACACCCTGTTGCACGATCAGGAAAACAACCTGTGGTTACCATGCCACCGTTTGCCGCGCAGCAACCCTTTGCGGCAGGAGATTTGTCCCGATTGGGACAGCGACAGCCAAGGCAATCCCATCTTTCTGCCGTGGAATGTCACCGGTGCCGGCACTTCTTTCGAGGCCATTCATATTTTTGTTCCCGACCCCACCAAGCTGACCAAGGGGATTGCCAGCGTCCTATCGGTTCGCACCAAGGACGGGCAGCAGGCTTTCAACGTCCATCCCATGTACCAGGACGCATTGAACCGCTTCAATCTGCTCAGTGATCTGTTGTCCACTATGGTGCCCGCCTATGCACTGACTTTTGGAATTTTTCTCGGTGCCCTGTTGCTGGCCAATGTGGGAACATTGATCGGCCATCGCCAACATCATTACGGCATTCTTTTGAGTCGGGGAATCCGCTGGACGGGAATCTATGCCAAACTCATCTGGCAGATGGCCCTGGCAACGTTTGTAGCCAGTTGCTTGGCCATACTGGCCGTGATTCCGGGACTGCGTTTTCTCCTGGAGGAAGGGTTTCGGAAAATCGTCATCCATTACAAGGATCTTCTGCCTCCCGGATATGAATTTGAAGTGCTGCCTCTGCCTTGGAAAGCCATTGCCATGACCACAGCGGAGGTGTTTGCCATCGTTGTGCTGGTCACCATGATTGTGCTGGTACGCCTGCCCATGCGCGCCAGTACCGCCCCTTCCGATCTCCTGCACGGCGATGGCAGGGCACCGAGAAAAACGCGTCGAAAAATAAAACCCGTCAGTGGGTAATATCAATCGTGCTGGTTTACTGCCAAAGGTGGTTATCGACGTATGGTCCCGGAAGAAATTGTCCCTTATCTTGTAGAAATGACAGGGCAATCCGACAGAGTCGGACTGATCGCCCACCTTGTCAAAACGCTGAACAAATTCACGTCAGCCTCCCAGGTTCGTTTTTTTGACATCCATCAAAAAGCGATCAAGGGAGGGCAGGAGGGAAAATTACAGGTAGAATCCGTACTTGTGGAACCCCTGTGTCCCAACGAAGAGGTCATCACCATGGATAGTCTTCCCGGATTGGGAAAACTTATCCGCCAGACCAGTCATTTATTTATGCCTTTTATGCACATCAAATCCGGAGAAAATGAACAATTATTATTTGCCATGGTGGAAGGGTCAAAAGTTCATAGCATCCTGCATCTGGATAGTATCCATTTCACAACTCCAGATGAAATGTTGGCCAAGCTGTTCTGGGATATGTACATTAATTTGGAACGTACCATCCGTGCCAAGGATCAGGATCCTTTGACAGGACTTCTCAACCGACGATCCTTCGACGAAACCATTACCAACATATTGGATGTCAACGCCCAGATCCATGAGATCAATCGCGCCGGAGGGACGGGCGCCTGCCTTGCGGTTTTTGACATTGATCATTTCAAGCGTGTCAACGACACTTTCGGCCATGCCATCGGCGATGAGGTTTTGATCCTGTTTGCCCAGCAAATGCAACGAATATTCCGGGTCGCCGACATTTTGTATCGTTTTGGCGGGGAGGAATTTTTAGTCATCCTGCTGAAGGTGGATGCCCCAATGGCTCTCGCTGCCTTGGAACGTTTTCGGGAAACGATTGCCAATTATCGGTTTCCCCAAGTGGAAACGGTGACGGTCAGCATTGGATTTGTCATGGTCAACGGTCAAGATTTTCCACCGGAGCTTATCGAGAAGGCGGACAAGGCCCTCTACTATTCCAAGGAGAACGGGCGCAATCAGGTCAACAACTTTGACGATTTGGTGCAGAACGGACGGATTGCCAACATTGAACGCAGCACTCACGACGAAGTTGAAATGTGGGATTAATTATTTATTTTTTAATAATTTATGATTTATTATAGCCGGACAAGCGAAATTCCTTTCAGACGATTGACAAACATCGAAGATGACCTAAACTTGAGAAATCGCATAACTTCATTAAAAATCGCCAAGGATGATCCATGAACGACACAGTCAAACCCACAGGGGCTACGCGCATTGTGGGAAAACGGAAACATTTACGCGCCAGTACGCGTGAAAGTGCCACGCTGATCCTGGATGGCATCGGTGAAATTGCCGGCCATGCAGACGATATTGGTTTTGGCGGAGTATTTTTCACTTCCGATCATCCGCTTGAGCACATTCCCGTCAACAGCGCGGGAACCATCACCTTTACCATGTTCAATACCCTCGTAGACATGAACTGCAAGGTGGCCTCCTGCCGCAATGGCGGATTGGGTATCGAGATACAGCGCTATTACAGCATGGAAGATCTCAAAGAGAAAGTACGCAATATTTCCACCGACACGCCAACGGAAAAGATCAAATTGACGGACGATGCGGTCAGCCAATTGCTGTACCAAACCGCTGCGTTTCTGCACCAACTGGCCGACCCTTCCAGCCAAGGATATTCCAAGACCGAGGCTGACCTGCTGGCCGATAAAACCGATCGTATCCTGGCAGCATTGACGACAGATTGACCATGATGCCCTGCGGGCAATAACCAAAACCTTGGAGGCTTCCGCCTCCAAACCCCAGCCGAGGGGGGATGATCCCCTCCTCAGCCCCCCCATGATTTTTTTTTCCAAACAAAAACCATCACATGCGGCAAGCCGTGATGACCTTCTGGGCGATGGATGCAAGAGGTAACACATGATCAACCCCTCCCCATCGCACCGCCTCCGCTGGCATCCCGTGAACGACACAGCTTTTTTTATCCTGAGCAATGGTCAAAGCCCCCGCCCGCTTCAATTCGGCCATGCAGGCGGCACCATCGTCTCCCATTCCGGTCAATATAACCCCAATGGCATTGGCCCCGGCACAATTGGCCGTTGAACGAAACAATACATCGACGCTGGGCCGATGTCGGCGCACCGGGGGCCCCTCTTTAAGCTCCACAAAGAAGACCTGCCCCTTCCGATGAATGAGCATGTGTTTGTCTCCCGGAGCCAAAAGGACGTGACCTTTTTTAATTTCATTCCCATGTTGGGCAACCCGAACCTTCATGGCGCATTTATTTTGCAACTGTTCAGCCAACATGGCGTTGTAGTCGTGGGGCAGATGCTGAACGATGGCAATGCCCGCCATATCCGCAGGCATGGGACGCAAAAAAATACCCAAAGCGTCGGTGCCTCCGGTAGATGCCCCCACCACCACAATCTTATGGGCCAAGCGCGGGCAGGAATAGCGTTCCACAGGAACAAGAATGATGTCTGCTGAATATTTTGGCGGTGCTTTGTTCATACTTTCATGTGAATGATCCGACCAACCATCAAGGTGAGTGGATTATTTTCATTTCCTTTATTTTATCGCCTCACCCTGAGGATCCAGACTGCCGGGATAGGATCTCCAACAAGGGTTGTGCAGAGTTTCGCGCCGCATTTTCCGCCTCACGATAATGGTGAATCAGGGCCAAACCAAAATCAGTGACACGCGCCCCCCCACCCGCTTTGCCCCCCACCTGGGTCTCCAAGACATCCACTCCCAATCCAGCGCGCAAAGTTTCCAAAAGTTGCCAGGCACGACGGAAGGTCATGCCGGTAGCCTTGGCCGCCCCAGAGATGGAACCCGTCGTTGCCACCCCTTCCAACAGTGCCACTTTCCCAGGACCAATCACCAGGTCATGAATGCGGATTTGGAAACGAATTTTTACTTCCATGGACGTGACGCCCTGCGAGCAAAAATCAAAGTCAAAAACAGTCAAGGGAGATTTTTGTTTAAACTAAAAAACAAAACCTTGGGGCGCTGCCCCAAACCCCGCCGGGGGGGATGATCCCCCCCTTAACCCCCGCAATAATTTTTGCAAACTTTAGCTATTCAGCACCCTCCAATATTTTTCCGCAAAGATGCGAATTTCCGCCAATGCCCGTTTCGCTTCCGGAATCATGGTAAAAAGATGAAACGCATGAAACAAACCCCGCCAAACTTTCAATTCCACCACGACCCCCGCCGCACTCGCCCGGCTGGCCATGGCCACGGCGTCATCCCGGAGCATTTCGGTGCTATCGGCATGCAGCAACAACGGCGGCAAGCCCGAAAGATCGGCAAAAAGCGGTGAAACCATATCGTGCCGCCACAGGCGTTCATCGTCAGCCTTCGGCCCCAGATAGATACCGCGCATCCATTTCAATTCCTCCAGGGTGTAGAGAACCTCGCTCTCGGCATTGTCGCGAATGGCAGGTTGGGAAAAGGAAAAATCAAAGTGGGGAGAAATGCACACGGCGGCAGCCGGGAGGGGCAGCCCCGCATGTCGCGCCCCCAACAACGTCGTCAACACCAAATTCCCCCCCGCCGACTCCCCGGCAATGATGATGGATTTGGAATCCATGGGAGTTGACAGAAGCCACCGATAGACAGCCAAACCATCCTCCACCGCCGCCGGAAACGGATGTTCCGGGGCCAGACGGTAGGCAAAATGGAAAACCTGGGCTTCGAGAAGGAGGGCCAAGTGGGCCATGAAAGCCCGATGGGTCGCCAGCGAACCTTTGAAATAACCACCACCGTGACAATACAGAAGGGTGCGCTTGCCCATGTTTTTTTTGGGAATGATCCATTCCCCTGGGATCCCGGCAGCAACAACCGGCTGCACACTCACCTTTTTTGAAACCTTGATCCGAGCAATGGCGTCCTCCATCTCCTGTCGTTGCTGGGAAACAGGCTTTACATAGGTGGTCCCTTTGGCGGCAACTCTTCGGACCAACCAACGCACAAAACGTCCGCGCAAACTGGGCATGATCACATTTTCCATTGTGCGAGTGAGAATGATTGACAGTTTACAACGCCGATCTTTAAAGGAAGTACCGAATCTTTGCCAGTGCCTCACGTTGACCTGACGGGTCTGGCCGGAAACATGGCCCCACTCCCTGGTAAACCATATACGATCAGCAAGACCTGCCGCCATGGCTGGTGTACACACAGTCCACTTTTCCGGATCATTCCCACCCCCCCAAGCGCAATCTGGCCAATAATTTTTAAACGTTTGAAATATATACAATAACAAGGTTTCTCGTGTAAGGAGCTTGAGATTGGCGAAAGATTCGTGCAAAATCGTTCTGTCTCTGAGTGTTTGCGTCTACCCCTTGATAAATGGAGGCGGTTAAACTGGATTATGAACAGTTCAATCCAAAAGGCACGTCAAGCCGGTTTTTCATTGATCGAAATAGCCATCGTCCTGGTTATCATCGGCCTGCTTCTGGGCGGAGTGATGAAGGGACAAACCATGGTGCAAAACAGCAAGATCAAACGTATGGCCACCGATACCCAGGGGATCCAGTCCGCCATTAACGCCTATAGCGACAATTATTGGAGATTGCCCGGAGACGACAGCCAAGCCTCAACCCGTTTTGCCATGGTACCCGGCAACGGTGATGCTGACGGCATCATTGAAGGCGTGTTTGAACCCTCCGACCTGACCGCCAATGAAACCGCTTTGGTGTGGAACCATCTGCGTTGCGCTGAGCTGGTCAAGGGGCTGTGTGTGGCCGCCGCCACCGCCAACGTCATGCCGAGAAATCCTGTGGGGGGAACTCTGGGTATTGGCGATGGTCGTGATCCCACACCGGCAACAGTTTTAGGGATAGCCAAGAAAGTGGTCTGCATGAACAGTATTCCGTGGTCCTATGCAGAAATTTATGATGTTCAAAATGACGATGGCGTGGGGACTTCGGGTGACATACGTGGTAGTGGTAATGGTGCAGCAGCAAATGCAGGCGTGGCAACCGCCTACACTGCCGACACGACCATTCACGTTTGTACCGGGTTCTGACCAGCCGTAAAAAATGGCCAACCTTTGGCCCGAACAGGGAGGGGGGCCTCCTCCCTGATGGAAATTTCTCCCCTATACGCGTATCAGAAAAACAAAGTTTGGCAGAAATTATTGCGGGAATCCGGTGGAAGTCATCCCCCAGGTGGAGGCTTGGACATGACATACAATTAAAATTATTTTTTCCATGAAAATAAAAATCTTACTTTGCTTTTTCAACTTTTATTTTTGCCCGCAAGGCATGATACTTAATAGAAGCTGTCGCAGATGTCGCCAAGAAAATATTCCGATGTCACACCATCCGTCCAGGATGGATTAAATCACGCCGATAAACGTCTACCTATACTGTTGTTTACGGCGGTCGTCATCCTGGCCATCATCGGCGCGGCGGGAATTGCTGTTTTATTTCAGGTGCAGGAATCCCACGAGAAAGATCGTTTGGAATCGTTGGCGTGGGCTTACGCCCGGCAACTGGTTTTAAATCCTGAAAACCTGCCTTTGGAAAAAAGGTTTGCCCAGTCGCGCCCCCCGATACAAAAAGGTACGCAACATTTTGATCTTCTGATCCGGCATCCGGAAGGATTTTTGTCGGTTTCAACCCGACAATGGCTGGATCCCAAAAATTCTTTCAGCCAATCTTTGCAACAATGGACAGCCCAAACCCCGGTAAACTCCTGGATTGGTGCCAATGCCGCCGGGGATGTGTCCATCATTGCCGTCCACGAGAAGAAAGGCGACGGTTTCATCCTGGTCATCCAGCGTGATTTGGCCTCTTTCCATGCCACCTTATGGCCGACGGCGGGCGTCATTATGGTGGTGATTCTGTTTTCCTCCCTGTTTTTCATCATCCTGTTTTGGAGCGAACGCATCGCCTTGATACGAGAAGTGATTGAAATCAGGCAACGCTTTAAAAAATATTATGATGTTGGCCTGGTTGGCATCGCCGATACCTCGCTGGAAACAGGATGGTTACGTTTTAACCAGCGTTTGTGCGAAATATTGGGCTACAGCCCCGAAGAATTGCGGCGAACCAACTGGATTGAATTGACGCATCCCGATGATCTGGATGAAGAATTGCAGGAATTTCGCCGGGCATTGCATGGCGAAATTCCCGGCTATACCCGGGAAAAACGCTTTATTCGCAAAGATGGACAAGCCTTTTACGCCATCACCTCTTTGCGATGTGTCTGGGGCGATGATGGCAAGGTGGATTATTTCATAACTTTTCTTTTTGACATTAGCGACCGGAAAAAAGCCGAGGAAGCCCTGCAAAAAAGCCAACGCGGCTTGGCCCGTGCGCAGGAGTTGGCCCATCTGGGAAGTTGGGATTGGGATATTCCCGCCAACGTGATTACCTGGTCCGACGAGACCTACCGCGTTTTCAGCCTGAAACCGCAGGAGTTTCACGCGACTTACGAAGCCTTCCTGTGCGCGGTCCACCCCGATGACCGCCAACTGGAACGCAATGCCATGAGCCGGGTTTTGGCGAATCCCAAAGCCAACTACAACATGGAATACCGGGTGGTCCGCCCCGATGGCGTCGTCCGACATGTCCACCTGTTGGGTGAAATCATCCGCAATGCCCAAGGGATACCGTTGCGGATGGAAGGTTTCATTCAAGACATTACCGAGTACAAACGCATTGAATCCCGGTTGCGCGCTTTGAATGAAGAGTTGGAACAACGGGTGGTGGAACGAACCCGCGCCCTGGAGAAAGCCAATATTGCCCTGCGGGGAGAGATCATCGAACGCAAAAATGTCGAAGAAAAACTGCGTGCTCTTTTCGACAATTCTCCCGACCTGATCCTGACGGTGGACCGAAATCAGGAAGTACAATTTCTCAACCGTCAGCAAAAGGAGATGTTTCCCAACATGGTCCAGGGACAATTTTTACGCAATGCCCTGCCCGCTGAGTTGGTCCAGCAATGTCAACGTTGCCTGAAACGGGTGATCGATACCAACACCGCCGCATCGCTCCAGGTCGTCAGCGAGAATGATTCATGGTGGGAGGTTCGCATGGCTCCCATTTCCAGGGAGAGTCAACCGCATTCGGTCATGATGGTATTTACCGACATCACGGAAAAACGCACCCTTCAGGTTCAGGCGATTCGCAGTGCCCGACTGGCATCACTGGGCATTTTGGCTGCCAGTGTTGCCCATGAAATCAACAATCCCAATAATGCTATTGGCTTTTCTTCTGCCTCATTGGGCCATTTTTGGCGGGAGATGGTGCCTGTATTGGACAATTACCGGCAACAACACGAAGACTTTGAATTGGGCGGGATGCCCCTGGAAGAGGCCATGACCACCTTGCCGCGTTTAATTGATGGGATCGGGCGTAATGTTGATCGGATTAAGAAGACGGTGGATGTTCTCAAACACATGGGACGTCAGGATGAGGGCAAGATTGAAGATGAGTTGGATATTTTAGAGATTCTTCGTTCCTCGGTATCGATTTTACATGCACAAATCGGCAAGCATACCCAGCATTTTTCCCTGAACTGTGACATGGCCCCCATCACCGTCCGAGGTAATGCGTTACAACTGGAGCAGGTATTTATCAACTTGATTCAAAACGCATTGCAGGCATTGCCCAACCGTGACGGCAAGGTTTTTGTCGATGTGCAACCCCAGCCTGATCGGGGGGTGGTTCAAATTACCGTCACCGATCAAGGGCATGGAATACCCAAACCGTTTCTGGAGCGGATCACCGCCCCATTTTTTACCACCAAGAGCAAGAGCGGAGGCATGGGACTGGGACTTTCCATCACCGACACCATCGTTAAAAACCACAGGGGGCGATTGTTTTTCGAGTCGAACCCCGGCGGTGGCACGGTAGCGTCAGTGGAATTACCCACGGGCCATTCCATGGAAGCGGACGCATAAAACACGGCATCGTCTCGTCCACAGGCGATAGAACATGATGCCTGCGGGCAAGAACCAATACCTTGGGTGCTCTCGTCCCCAACCCCCCACAGGCAATGAGGCTTTTTGTTTAAATTCAATAATAAGACCTTGGTAGTTGGGTGTCCCAAGAATTCCCCCGATCCGCTTACCAAGTACGTGGTACAAACTCTCCGTCATTGGCCAGCTTGACGCTATCGCCAGACTGAACGATGACGAACAACCCCTCGTTCATGGCGAATTTATCGACACCTTTATCAATCAGGATGCCAGCCACAGCACCCATCACCCGTGCCCCACCTTCGCCTTCATAGAACTCCTTAAACTCGCGCACCCGTTTCAGATGATCACGAACATCCTCGGTGGTCAGGCGACTCTTGACTTCCACCAGGACAACGCAATCGGTGTTGTTCACCAACAGGTCAATCTCCATGCGGCGACTATCGTCCAGGCTCCTTGCCTTGACCCGATGCGAGACACGATGCACCGGTATACCCCGCTCGGCAAACAGGGTCTCGCAGGCCGGAGCAACGATGCCTTCGACAAACTCACCCCACCGGCTGCCCAGGTTGCCAACCTGCTGGCTAACCTCCTTAATCTTACGGTCGGTATCCTGAAACTTGCGGTCGGTATCCTGGAATCTACGGTCTAGTTCCGCCCTCCGCTCACGGTCTTCCCAGACCATTTCTTGGAATTTACGGTCCGTCTCCTGGAACATTTTCCAGACGTCATCAAAGGTTACGGCCTGCGACATAACGATGTCTCCTGTTTGCGGCGTTATCGGCTACAAGGATACCCGGTTTGTCCGGCCCAGGGAACTCATTTCCCTGGGGAATTCCACACCCCAATTCCGGGAACACCCCTAATTCCCTCAGAATTGGGTATTGTGTCCCCAGAATTCCACGGCGGCGGAATTCCTCCAATAATTTGGTATTGTGTCCCCAGAATTCTCCGGAACTCTCGGAAGCCACAGGCATGAAAATACCTCACCCAATGGGTTCGATCACCACACCAAGCTTTTCCGCGTGGAACAGAAATCGATTGATGTTGCCACTTCCCCATTCCCGAGTAACGGCAAGCTGCGTGGCATCGGCCAATGTAATAAGTTCCTCCGACTTGAGGAAGTGACGCACCTTGCCTCCTGTGCTCTGCTTCTCCCGGGCAACGGAAACCGGTACGAACAATCCGGTACTATGCAAATCATTGGGGAAGATCCGGTTCAACTCTCCCAGTGATCCTGGAGTGTTGTTTGCGACCCATTCCCGAACGATCGCCAGGACCAGTCTTCCCTTTCCATATTGATTCCCGTTGAACCGGTATTTGGTATAGTCCTTGCTTGAAGGGATCTCCCGGGCAGGTTGCATTCTGGCTTTGGAAACCGATGGGTGGAGATAGAGGATCCTGCCGCTCCGATAATCATCAGGAGACAATCGCTTTTTTTTGCTCAGTCCGTCTTCGTATTCCTCCACCGACAGCTGCCAAGCCTCTTGCATAACATATTTCCGGTCATACAGAACCCAAATGATGTAGTCCCAATCACGATTCTCCCTGGCGTCCGGAACCCAGGTAACACGACTGCCAGGCTTCCCGCTGGGGCGGTTGGCCTTGATCTGGTACCGAACACCCTGGTGGATAAAATCCGAGCCCCGGGAAACCGCCGTCCGGTTCTTCATGAACTGGCCGTACTCTTCCAGGGTCATCCCCACCAGTATGGCAGCATCGTACTCGGAGACAGTGCTGGTGATGCTAGGCGCAACTCCATACACCTTCTCCCAGGCCAGGGCAACGCGAACCAGTTCATCTCTCAGATTCATACATGATTCGACCTGCCTGCGAAATTCGGGAGACATCACACTCAACTTCCCATCCGAAGTTCGGGAGACGTCACACGCAACCTCCCAGAAAATATCAACCAACACCGAAATCCGGGAACATAATGCCCTTAGGGCAAAAACCAAAAAATCCGCAGAGTCAGACGGGTGCGGATCCGCTTCTGTAGGGGTGCTCAACCCCGTACCCGCCATCGTCTCTCCCGTCCCTCCTCGGAGTCAAGCGGAAATGATTGGACGGGATTGGCCTGGATCGGATAGAGTGTCCTGGAGTTGCCAATCCCCCAGGAGATGCACCATGAGTTATGCCATACCCTTTGACACGCTGGCCTTTGTGAAGGAACTGGAAGGTGCCGGAGTGCCTCCCTCCCAAGCTGAAGCCCAGATAAAGGTTCTGGCCACGGTCATGCGCCATATGGATGCCCGTGTCGATGATCTCGCGGCCAACCGCGATAAACAGGCGGAAAAAAAATTCGACACCCTGGCGGACCGCAATGAACAGCAGGTGAAAGGTCGTCTGGATGGGCTGGCCACGAAGCAGGAATTGGATCTCAAGTTGGCCATTGTGGAAGCCAACCTCAAGCGGGACATTAAGGAACTGGACGCCAAAATGGAGACTCGCTTCAAAGAGGTGGACTCCAGGCTTAAAGAAACAGAACTTCGCATGGTGATCAAGTTGGGTGCCATGTTCCTTGCCGCATTCGGTCTGCTGCGTCTCTGGCCCATCCCGGTTCAATACGTTCCGCCGACACCCGCCACCCAGGAAATGCGCCTGCCCACCCATCCACCCGCACCCCCGGCATCCCCATCTCCCCGTTAAAAACACCATCCGATGCCCTTCGGGCAAAAACCAAAACTTTGGGCACTATCGCCCCCAAACCCCCACAGGCAATAAAGCTTTTTTGTTATAATTGGCAAAAAACAACCTTGGGGCGCTGCCCCAAACCCCGCCGGGGGGGATGATCCCCCCCGGACCCCCGCAATAATTTTTGCCAAACTTTGTTTTTCCGATCAACGGCTCAGCTTTTTAAAACGAACCCGGTGTGGCTGCACCGCTTCCGCACCAAGCGTTTTACGTTTGTAGGCATCATAATCCTGATAATTGCCCTCAAAGAAAACCGCCTTGGAATCCCCCTCGAAAGCAAGGATATGCGTCACGATACGGTCCAAAAACCAGCGATCATGGGAAACCACCACAGCACTTCCCGGGAAATCATTGATGGCGTCT
>JACSDG010000190.1 GCA_015660855.1 Magnetococcales bacterium | reverse complement strand
CACCATGCCTAAAAAAACGCAGTCCGAGGTAGGTCAGTCGCTGGGGATCTACACTAATTTTTTACACCCCAGTGTATCATTTTCATTGACAGGTTCCGCCCCAGGTGCCGCAAAAAGCAAAACCAACGCCGCCATCAGTAGAAACACCACCCCTTTGCTACACAAAGAAAAATTATTTCTCATCACTCATCTCCCCCTTGAATTTATGGTAATAATTTTAATATGGATATTGCCATACCTGCCAGCATTATCGTCAAACCGGAAGACCAGAAATCGGTCCAAACGGCGGATCAAGTTTTCAAATCTGGCGTCCAAGTGCCGTCCCAATTTCTCGAAATGTTTGTCTACCTGCTCGAAACCTTGCTGCATCAATTCCCGCTGGTGGCGCAGCTCCCTTACTACCCGTAGGACGCGTTCCCGAATCTCGATTTCATACATGGGCAAGGATCTACCCATGTTTCCCCCTGCCATCCATTCCGTCGAACGAAATTTGACATGCTCGGATACATGGGTCGTAATCTGTGCCGTCTCACTGTCATGCAAAGCCATAGTGCCTCCTCTCCCTTTCTCAAGGATCGCCCAAATGAATCCCCTTCCAATGGTTTATCAGCGTTCGCTCGGCGATTTCCATCACCCGCCGACCGGTTTCTCCGATCCACGCCACCGGCAAACCACTCTCCCAAAGCAAACACTTGATAGAATCAAAATCATGTGCAAAAAAACGTCGGTTCAACCAGGTTGGATGTAACCGTTCACCCCCCCTCTGACAAACGTCATCCCCGCGAAAGCGGGGATCCAGGGAAGCCCCGCAAATCCTAGATTCCCGCTTTCGCGGGAATGACGGGGTCTGAACGGTTACGGTTGGATGTAACCGTTCACCCCCCCTCTGACGAAAGCGGGGATCCAGGGAAGCCCCGCAAATCCTAGATTCCCGCTTTCGCGGGAATGACGGGGTCTGAACGGTTACGGTTGGATCGGGCAACAGGTCTCTTCGCTTTGCTGCCATTTCCCAACACAAGCCCCGCCGGATCATCAATACATGATCCGGGAACATATCAATAAACCATTTTTTCTGCTGGTAAAAATTTGAATAATACCGAGGCGGGGGATACCGAAAGTATGGAATACCATTGCGCCAAACAAAATATTCATCCATCCACCAAAAACGCTGCATCATATCACACCAAAGACGATGCCCGGATGAACGCTTGATATGGCCGTGATAGGAAGTCAACCATTGGCGAATTTGTTGCAGGTGCGGCCAGTTCCAGGGAAACACTTTGCGTCCATCATCAAACTGCACCATCCCTGCGGATCGCATAATCTGTTGGCTGTGAATCAATCTTTCGTTCAAGGCAACCACCACGCGCTTACGTGGCAGCAAATAGTCCGGTCTTACGATATATCCCAGAAAGTCGATACCATCTGAGATTGGACGTAGCTTTTTCTTGTCGTTCAAACACAACCTGAGCTGATCCCATATAAACGTTTCAATCTTTAGCTGCCACTCTCGCAACTGTTCACGATCTTTGGAAAGAATAACAAAATCGTCACAATAACGAACATAATAACGGGATCTCAGTTGGTGTTTGCAGTACTGGTCTAACGCATCCAAATAAACATTGGCAAAAAACTGACTGGTCAGGTTGCCAATGGGCAGACCGCACCAGGGTTGCGCCTTGAACAAAGTTTTGTGTTCTGGTAATTTCATAAAATCCGTCATGGAATTGCCGCGCAAACGACAGTGCCGGGTAGGATCATGGAAAACCAACGTTTGTACCAGGTCAAGGACGACGGGGTCGATTTCGTGCGCTGCCAACCTTTGGAAAAGGATTCTTCGGTCTATGGAGATAAAAAAACCTTTAATGTCCAGCTGTAGATAGAAAGCTGGACAGGTACCATTGTCAGTGACCTTGCGGGTCATTGACCGCAATTTCTCTACGGCTCCATGAGTTCCCTTGTTTTTTCGACAGGCATAGGAGTCATCTATGAACCTGCGCTCCCAGTCGTGCTCCAAATGTTCGACAAGGAGGTGGTGGACCACACGGTCGCGGAAGTCAGCACCGAAGATTTCCCGCCGCTTGGGTTTCTCCACCAAAAAGGCACGGGAAAGGCCAGGTTGGTAGCATCCTTCAATCAGTTCGTCACGCAAGACTATCAGGTTTTCTTCCAGGTTTTGCTCAAACTCCATGGCACTTCCAGTATGCCGTTTACGCCGCAAGCACCTCCGCCAGGCTCGATGCAGATTCTCCAAGGTGAAAAGGGACGGACTGGTTTTTAGCAGGGAAGCCGGGACCATCATTCTCCACCTCGCACGGGCCAGACATAGTTGCCGTTAGTCTTGTCGTTGTTGTTCACGTTGCCGTTGTCGAGGTTCACGTTCCATGCGTTGGACGTGTTACTCGCGTTCGTGGAGCCTGACCAATAGTTGTTGGTCAGGACCCCAGAAAACGCACTTTTAGTCCGATCTCTTTTCCCGTATATCGACACTTCAATTTCTACGGGACCACCAAGTGCCGATCCCCTGGTGGGGTACAGCACCCTGTATTAATATGCCTGCCTGATCGGCAGGCGGATCGGACGCACAATGATGCAGCAGGTTCGCCCGGAAAAATCTTTCAACCTTACCGGTTCTGGCCATGTCCCGTCTCCCCTGTCCAGCAGTCGTTGGCCTGTTGAATTTGATCAGCGACTTTTTCTAATAATTCAGACACCTGCTCAATAAGCACTACCCCAGGTAAGGCAACTCCAAAAAATTAACGTACCCTGGCAGGAGGTTTTCGTTTAGCATCACACCTTTCCCTTGATCTCCACAAACTCTTAGGAGGGCGCGATGAACAAACTGACAAAGCAGTTCATCTTCACCATCAACGACGCTGCCCAGAAACGTAACCGTTCACCCCCCCCCTTTGACAAACGTCATCCCCGCGAAAGCGGGGATCCAGGGAAGTCCCGCAAATCCTAGATTCCCGCTTTCGCTTCGAATGACGGGGTCTGAATGGTTACCCACCACCTCACCCCCCACTTGGAGAATGGTCATCCGATTCTACTATTTTGGCATTGTTTCGCCTGCGGCGGGACGGACCTGTGTTATCCCTGGACAGGGTTTGGCGCAACCATCCTTCGTTTTGTTTGGCTAAATTAACGATCCATTCAGCAACATGCAAATAGCTGCGGGTGCTGGCAAACCCACCAGATTCATGACATAATCGAGAGATAATTTTAAAATTTTCAAGATCATGACGCAAAGAAAGCAACACGACTGCCCGGTCAGACGCATCGTTGGCATGGATCACTCGCATAACTATTTCACGGCTGCTTTTCCGCAGTTCAGTCCCCAATGAATATTTGTGATAGCGGCTGAAACTCTGGACAATCTTCTCCACATGCACTGCAAGATCAAAGGCAGAACGATATATGGGAAGGTGTTCATATCTGGCCATGAGAGAACTCTTTTTCGTTATTCTCGTTTGGCACTGCCAACCACACGCACCACCTCCACGACACGACGCTCCTTGCCTTCTCCCTGAGTTGCAATAGCCACTGAGTAACCAGATCGAACCAATTTGCCCACATACTGATCCAGCCCCGACTTTGGAAAACCGCCAACCACAACTGGAGAATCAACATCCCCAGCCATTTTCAGCTTCAAACCAGTCAGACCGGAAACCTGTTTCGCGTCTTCATCCATAACATGCATAAACGCACCAACCTGCATCACGAGCACGCAACCCTCAGCTTCTTTTTTCAATTCCCGATATCGGAAATGCAATTTTTCGGAAAAAACCACAAAGTCACCCTAAATACTGGAATAAAATTTTCCCGCCTGCGGCGGGCAGGGGGGAAGTCTCCCCCCTGCACCCCCCTCAAAAGCACCCAAGCACCAAAGAACCTATTGTCCACCTCGCACGGGCCAGACATAGTGGCCGCTAGTCTTGCCGTAGCCGTACACGCTGCCGTCGTCGAGGTACACGTACCATGCGTTGGACGTGCCACTCGCGTACGTGGAGCCTGACCAATAGATGCCGGTCTGGACCCCAGAAAACGGGTGACCCGTCGGCAAGGCCGGTGAAGTGCGGCCATAATCAATCAAACTTTGCAGCTCTTTACGGTTAGGCAAGCGCCAAGCCCCCGCCACGGAACCATCGGTAAGTCCGCACGAACCACTGGCCAGGGCATTGGCTGAAGAGAGAGCCTGAGTCCAGATCTGTTGACCAAAACAGTTGGCATTGGTCAACCAAATCAAGCCAGTCAGACTATCGGTGACCGTGCCATCGTTGTTGTTCGTAAATCGTGGGTTGGGCCAAGCGACCCCTTTCTGCAAAGCACCATCATCACCGGTGGCATAGGAAGTGGTCTGACCGGTTTTGGGAACGATGGGGGTCAGAACGACGTCGCCGAGAGTCACCGTATGGGCTGTATTGGTTCCCAACGTGGCATAAGTGGGGATCCCCAGGGTCAAGACGACTGTTTCCGCATCGTCCACGACAGCATCCAGGGAGGCGCGGAAGGTGACATCCACCGAAGAACTACCCGCCGAAATGGTGACCGGGCTGGTCGTAAGACTGGAATAATCGGTCCCCGCCGTCGCTGTTCCCGAAACGGTGAAGGGAACGCTGACATCCAAGCCGCTGGCTGCGGAAAGTTGCAGCGTGGCGGTAACCAGCGCACCTTCATTGACGTTCTGGGTGGCCGCAGTGAAGGCTACGGTGGGCGCGGGATCGTTGTCGATGATGGTGGTGTCGCCTTGAGCGTCAGCGATGGAAACATTGACGGGATTGCTCAAGGTGACCCGAAACACATCATTGACCTCATCCAGGGTATCGCCCAACACAGGAACGGAGATGGTACCACTGGTCTGCCCCGCCGGAATGGTCAGGGTGCCGGTCGAGGTGGTGTAATCGACGTTGGCCGTGGTGTTACCAACGACCGAAGTGGCATAACCAACCGTGATGGGCTGGCCACTGGCCTTGTCCAAGGTGACGGGAAAATTGGCGGCAACCGATCCGGTATCCCCTTCGGTAACGGTGATGTCGCCAATCGACAGGGATGAACCGACGTTGACGGTGAACGTCTTGGCAGTACTGTGCGTGCCATCGCTCACAGTGACGGTGATATCGGACGAACCCGCCTGGCCGGTGGTGGGGACAATCTTCAAGTAGCGTTCCTCACCGGAACCCGTCAAAAACACCCGACCGTTGGGATCGATCAAAGCCGTGTTGGAAGAAGAAATCGAGATTTGAAGGTTGTCGGCACTCGAGGCCAGATCGGCAATGGAGAAGGCAATGGAGGCACTGGCGGTGTTGGCGTCGGTGGATTGCGTGGTGATGGTGGACACCTTGGGAGAACCATCCCCGGGAAATCCCGCCGGATCGATGACCTTGACCACCAGTCGGCGGTCGGAACTGTCATAAAATTCAACATTGGGGGGAAGTCCACCAACCAGCAACGAAAGGCTTCCCGCACCAGCCGCTTCATCGATATCCGCGACCTGGAAAAACCGAATCACCATGTCGGTATCGGTGGTGACGGTCGGGGCGGCAAAGGTATGGGAATAACGAAAGCGGGTGGCAACCACCCCCTCGTGACTCCACGCTCCGGCCTCACTCCCGGTCGGAGCCAGATTGCTCGAAGTGGCAAAGGCTTCAGTAACGTCGGAACCGCATGTCCCCTGAGCCTTTCCAGCGCAGTTGAACAAGGCCACCTTGGTTTTGTAGCTGGCGTGATACCCCGTCAGAGTCCATTGAATGGTATAGGTTTGCCCCGAAAGTATCCGTTCCGCAATGACCAGGGAATCCAATACCGGGGGCAGGCGTCGGGCCGCCTCTTCCTGAACGGTCTCGGCATAAACGACCGCCCCCCCCAGAACGACAAGCAAACCCGACAACCATCCCAACGTGCCTCGTTTCATAAAACTCCCCCTACCTGCACGAATAACACTTTAATAATAACAACCGCCAGTTCACTCTGCAATCGGTTACGGTTGTTCCCATTCCTGACGAGAAATCTTCCCCTGCCGCAACAACCGGATCAATAACTCCTTCCCTATGGCACCTCGATGAGGATTGGGAATGTGCAAAACAACATCATTTCGAACATGATGCCCTTCGGGCAACGCTACCCCCGTCATCCCCGCGAAAGCGGGGATCCAGGGCGTTGACCGGTGACTTTGAACCCTGGCGTTGACCGGTGACTTTGAACCCTGGATCCCCGCTTTCGCGGGGATGACGTTTGAAAAACCAAGTATCCCGATCTGGTTACGATTTAAGTCTTGGCAAACTTTGTTTTTCCGATACATGAACCATGAACGCATGCCGACCTCCAGAGAATGGACCCTGGAACCCGATTTTGCGCAAGTGTCGGATCAAATCCTTGCGATCAACAGGACCAAACGGAGGCATCAGGCCACTTCCCGGATTTTGATCTCAAGTCCGTCAATCACGGGCAGATCCAGATTGAGATGGATCCGAAACAGGATCCACTCTTCCAACACCTCCTCCAACACCGCTTTACATCGTTCCAGAGAAACATCGTTGGCATGGACACCATGACAGACGGAAATTTCTCCATAAAACGAATCATCATCCGACAAAGTCTCATACCGTGCCTGACGCATGGCGGCACGAACGTATTCCATCAACATGAAATTGAACTCCGCATCAAGAAAAAACCTCTACTCCCCATCATCCATGTAACCGTTTCCCCCCCCCTTTGACAAACATCATCCCCGCGAAAGCGGGGATCCAGGGAAGTCCCGCAAATCCTAGATTCCCGCTTTCGCGGGAATGACGGGGTCTGAATGGTT
>JACSDG010000189.1 GCA_015660855.1 Magnetococcales bacterium | reverse complement strand
CTGCCCCCCAAGGGGGGTCTAGGGGCGCAGCCCCAGGGTTTTGATTTTGTTTTTTTGCCCGAAGGGCATCATGTTCAATGTCAACAAATAAAGGTCAAAAACGGGGCATGAAAGCTTTTTTGTTTAAAGTCAAAACCCTGGGGAAAGAATTCCCCAGACCCCTTCTTTTTTTTTAATAGTTTTTCGGTCTTTGTGCGCCATCCGTGACCGAAACAGATGATCATGGCCGGGAATAGGGGGGGGCTGAAAGGGTTTTTTGTAGCTCTGACCATCCTGGGAGTGCTTCTTGGGGCGGTTGGGCTGCACTTTTTGGTTTTTTATTACCGCCCTGTACCTGAGACCAAAATTGTAGCGATCCAAAAAAAGTGGAATTTGCAGAAGGCCGCCCGCGCCCTGGAAATGGAGGGGGTTATCTTCTCCGCTTTTTGGATGCGGGTTTTGGCGAAAGCGACAGGTCATACGGTGGTTCAGGCCGGGGAGTATCGTTTTGAACAAGGGCGTCTCCCTAAGGCCATTCTTGGGCAGTTGCAAAGCGGGATGGGGGTTTTGGAATACCGTTTTGTTGTGCCAGAAGGGCTTTCTGCCAAAGAGATCGGCCTGTTGATGGCAAAGCAGGGTTGGAGCGATGTGGAAGGCCTGTTGTTTGGTTCGCAGTTTTTGCAGCAGATGAATTTGGACAGTGCCAGTGTGGAAGGGTGGCTTTTCCCGGACACCTATTTTTATCGAGGTGGTGACTCTGCCGCAGATGTAGCACGCCGGATGGTGGAACGGGGCCGGAGGGTTTTGGCTCAGGAGTGGGAGGGACGCCCGAAAGCGTTTGCAATGACGGCCTATCAGGCACTGATTTTGGCCTCCATCGTTGAGAAAGAAACGGGGCAGGGGACCGAACGCCCGTTGATAGCCGGAGTGTTTCACAATCGTATCAAACGAGACATGATGCTTCAGAGCGATCCCACGGTGATTTATGGGATTGCCGATTTTGACGGCAATCTGACCCGGAAGCATTTGAATACGCCGACCCCGTATAACACCTATGCCCGCAAAGGGTTGCCTCCGACTCCTATCTGTAATCCCGGACAAGCCGCAATCCATGCAGTTTTTCATCCAGAATCCACGAAGGCTTTGTATTTTGTCGCCAACGGGAATGGGGCGCATATATTTTCATCCACCCTGGAGGAACATGAAAAGAATGTGGATATTTATCAGCGCCACAGCAAACCCCGCCCGTAACGCGATGCGTCATGCCTGATTCGATGGGGTCTCAAGGGGGATTTGTTACCTTTGAAGGGGGCGATGGGGTGGGCAAATCAACCCAGGCCTGGCTTTTGGCGCAACGTTTGGAGGAATGCGGCCATCGGGTGGTGTTGACCAGAGAACCAGGGGGGTGCCCGTTTTCAGAAACGCTCAGGGATCTCCTGGTTGCAGGACAGCCACAGTCCATTCACGCGAAAACCGAATTATTGTTGATGCTTGCCGCTCGCGTAGAGCATGTCCGACAGTTGATTCAACCGGCATTGCATCAAGGTCAATGGGTTGTGAGTGATCGTTTTTTTGACAGTACACTGGCCTATCAAGGGTTTGGCCGAGGGATTGACCTGTCTTTTTTGTCGATGCTCAACCGGTGGGCTATCGGGGATTTGGTTCCCCATGTAACTTTTTTGTTGGTGATGGATCCCCAGGAAGGATTGCTGCGTGCTGGTAAAAAGTGTGCCATTTCCGGTTCGCACAGGGTGGAGACACGGTTTGAAAGGGAGGGAGAACTGTTTCAGCAACGGGTGAATGAAGGGTTTATCGAACTTGCCCGGCAGGACAGGTCGCGGTTTCGCAGTATTGACGCTGGTGGTTCCCAGGAAAACATAGCCCGGGAGATATGGGCAACGGTTAAGGGAGTTTTTCCTGACGTTGAGTGAAATTATTGGTCATCACGAGGTGATACGGGGATTGCGTTCGGGTCTTGTTTCGGGAAACCTGCCGCACGCCTTCTTGTTCATGGGACCATCGGGGGTCGGAAAAGCCACCGTTGCCCATGGTTTTGCCCAGTCTTTGCTGTGCGCGGATGCAGCGCGAAGCGGAGAGGCACTGGGGGGATGTCATCGGTGTGCCGCCTGTCACAAGGTTCAGGTTCGTTGTCATGTCGATCTGCAATGGGTGGAAAAGGAGGAAGGGAAAACCAGGATTTCGGTGGATCAGGTACGGGATTTGACGCGGTTTCTTTCCCTGACCCCCATGGAGTCGGCATGGAAAGTGGCAATTGTTGATGATGCGGCAGAGATGAATGCTGCCGCTGCCAATGCCCTGCTTAAAACTTTGGAAGAACCACCTGCCAATTCCATTCTGATCCTTGTCACCAGCCGTCCGGGAATGCTGTTGGCGACCACGCTCTCCCGTTGCGTCAAATATTATTTCCAATCCTTGTCCAAGGAAGAATTTTCTCAAATCATCCGGGGAAAAACTTCGCTGGGTGATGACCAACTGGATTCGGTGATCAATTATTCGGAGGGCAACCTGGGGTTTGCCCTGAGTTTTGTCGGCGAAGGACAACTTGAGCAGTGCAATCGGCTGACCCAGGAGCTGGAAGATTTATTGCGGCAGGGGGGATTGGGAAAATTGAGCGAAGTGGCCGAGTATTGGTCGAATGCGGATCGTTTTCCACTGGCGCATTTTGTTGTCCGAAGATGGCTCATGGAAAAGGTTCGGGATTGCGTTTACTCTGGAGGCGTGCCGGGTCGGGTGCGTGAATGGTTGACGGTGGAAACTTTCTCCAAAGAGATGTTTGCACTCGCCGAGGCGGTTAATATCAATAAACGTCTGCTTCTTGAGGGAATTTTCATCAAGATTCTACGTATCTCAGGAGCTTTCCTTTGAGTATCGGTGTTGCGGGTGACAAACAAGTGGAGGGTGGTTTTTTTTCGGAGCCTTTGCCGGAGAGTGAGGATTCCGATGCGACCCTTTTGAATGCCGAGGTGGAAGCCAGTTTTGCGGATGGCGATGTTTCGCCGGAGGAATCGTCGGAGGAATTGAAAGACCAGGAGGGAGATGGCTATCATTTTCCCTCTTGTGATGAAGCGTCGGGAACCCGGCCATCGCACCAGCATGGGCGGGGGGGGGAAAGGCGGATTCTGGGGATTCGTCTCCATGGCTCCTGCATGGTGTATCGATTGGCTGCCAGTTTTCCCGGTTTGGTTACCGGAGATCGCTTGCTGGTACAGACCAAGGATGGGGAAGCAGAAGGTCGAGTCATGTTTGTTTCCCACATCGCTTATTTAGGGAAACAGGATCAACGCAAACTCAATCCCGGTCGGATCACGCGGATTATCCGCAAAATTGAGGAAATCAGTGCCGAGCAGGTTCGTGAGAACCGGGAAAAGGAGATCAAGGCCAAGATTTTGGGCCGGGAGTTGGTTCGACAAGCGCAATTGCCGATGAAACTGTCCCGTGTCAATTACCAGCCTGGAGGTACCAAGGCGGTTTTTTATTTCACCTCTGAAGACCGGGTTGATTTTCGTGAGCTGGTCAAGAAACTTACGGAAGAATTGAGTGTACGCATTGAAATGCGGCATGTGGGGGTTCGCGACGAAACCCGATTGCTTGGTGGGGTAGGGCATTGCGGCAAAGATTTTTGTTGTTCCCAATATTTAAAAAAATTTCATCCGGTGTCGGTGCGCATGGCCAAAAACCAGGATTTGTCACTGAACCCGGATGGAATTTCTGGCGTTTGTGGGCGGTTGATGTGTTGTCTGGCCTATGAGAACGACGCCTATTCCCACCTCAGGGAATCGTTGCCGGCTCCCAAGGGTGTTTTTTGGACCAAGGATGGTCGGGAAGTTGTGATTCGCAACGTTCAACCTTTGCGGGGGAGCGTCACCTGTCAATTTGTCGATGGAACGCGGGAAAACTGTCAGGCAGAGAATTTGTTGCCTGAAAAACCTGTGGCAGGTTCGGTCGCGCCTGTGGGGGAAGAGGTTGAGGAAAAGCCAAGCCAGGTTGAAGTTATCATTTCGGACCCTTTGGAACTGGAGGTCAGGTTGCCGGAGGAGGGGGTGGGAACTGGGGAATCCAGACGGCGTTCGCGCAGAAAGAAGGGAAAGAAAAAAGGTTCGTCTTCCCCTGCCGGGATTACCGAACCTCAGGCGGTTCTACGTCCCCAGGGCCGTCAGGATTCAGCCCATGTTTTGGTAACTGCTGGTGGAAATGGAGGTGTTTCTCCTGTTGACGGAAGCCACGGGGGAGGGGAGGGGGGTAACAGTTTGGCTGTCAGGAAAAAACGTCGTCGGAAAAAGAAAAAAAATCCGAATGCGGGCGGTACTTTGTCGGCTCCTGAGTCTGTCTGATTCTGGAGGTTTTGCAAATTTTTCAATCTTTACTGAGGACGGCGATGCTGGCGGATAGTCATTGTCATTTAAATTTTCCTGATTTTTCGGGAGACCTTGATCTTGTGGTCCAGCGCGCCAAGCAGGCTGGCGTAACTTACATTAATACAATTTCCACCAAGTTAACGGAAGTTGAAAATGTTCTTCGGTTGATTGAACCCTATACGCATATAACCACCACGGCGGGTATTCATCCCCATTATGCCCAGGATGCGGGGGAGGATTTGCCGGTGGCGTTGTTTAACGCCCTGAATCATCCGCGGATGGTTGGGGTGGGTGAAACGGGCTTTGACTTTCACTACAATCATTCTTCCAGGCCGGTGCAGGAACGGGTTTTTCGGGAACATATTCGGGTCGCGGTAGCCAGTCATTTGCCTTTGGTGGTCCATACCCGGGAGGCGGAAGAGGAAACCATGCGGGTCATGGAGGAGGAGAGGGCGGGGGAATGTGGTGGTGTCATTCATTGTTTTACAGGGTCGTTGGCATTGGCTCGGTGGGCTTTGGATTTGGGGTTTCACATCAGTTTTTCGGGCATAGTGACGTTTCGGGGGGCGGAAGCGTTAAGGCGGGTTGCGGCAGAGATACCGCTGGAACGGTTGCTGGTGGAGACCGATTCCCCCTTCTTGGCTCCTTCTCCGCGTAGGAGCAAAAGGAATGAACCCGCTTTTGTGGTGGAGGTAGCGCGGGTTTTAGCCGAGGTCAAGGGGGTGTCTCTGGAAGAGTTGGCATGTGTGACGACGGCTAATTACAGGCGTCTTTTTGGTATGGAAAACAGGGAGGAGGGGAGGGAAACGCTGGTTTATGCCATAGGGCGGGGGTTGTACGTCAATCTGACCCGAGGTTGCACCTGAAGAGATTATTGCGGCCATGGGGGATGTTTCTGCCTATGAGGAATTGGTCTTTTGTGGTTTTGGGGAACCGACGTTACGGTTGTCGGTTTTATTGGAAGTGGCGCGTTGGGCCAAGGAGCACGGATGTTCACGGGTGCGGGTGAACACGGATGGTTTGGCCAATTTGGTCTATGGCCGGGATGTTACGCCATTGTTTGGTGGCGTAGTGGATGCGGTATCCATTTCTCTCAATGCCCAGGATGCTTTGGTGTACGAGCGGCATTGCCGACCGTCATTGCCGGGTTCTTATGTAGCAGTGAAAAATTTTTGCCATGCGGTAAAGAAACATGTTGCCGAGGTGCAGGTGACGGCGATTGAGGGTTTGGAGGGGGTAGACATTACGGCTTGCCAGAGGGTAGCGCAGGAAGAGTTGGGAGTGTTGTTCCGCAAGCGTTTTTTTAATATTGTCGGGTAGTTTCCACTCTATAACGTGACACGTTATGCCTGATCGTTGAAGGTTTTTGGGAAGATGGAATTATGTTTGGACCTTCTGGTAAGGGCAAACCGATTGTTCACCCTGGGGAGATTCTTTGGAAGGAGTTTATGCAGCCTCTTGGCTTGAGTCAAAACGCTTTGGCTCGGGCTATTTTGGTACCGCCGCGACGGATTAATGAAATTATCTTGGGTAAGCGGGCGGTGACGGCTGATACCGATTTGCGATTGTGTCGTTATTTTGGGTTTGCCGATGGATATTGGCTGGGGTTGCAGATGGAGTATGATTTGGAGGTTGCCCGGAGCCGGTTTGGGGGGATTTTGGAAAGAGAGATTAGACCCAGGAAATGGACGGGGTAGAAAAAATTATTGCGGGGGTCCGGGGGGGATCATCCCCCCCGGCGGTGGTTTGGAGGCAGAGCCTCCAAGGTTTTGCCTTTGAATGTAAACAAAAAGCTTCCTTGCCCGTGGGGAGGATCTGGGGGTGCAGTCTGATTATTTTGGTTTTATTTATTACCCGAAGGGCATTAAATTTTCAGAGGACATTGCACCGTAAGGTAATCTGCCACATGGGCGGTGGCCAACTTGCTCATTACCGAGGATTCCATAGCCAGCAGGTCTTGGCGGTTTTTCCGGCATGCCTGGGTGTAGAAAGAGGTTAAATTGATGCCGATCTCTCCACTCAGAAGTCGTTTAAAGGTGTCCTTGCGGGTGAGAAATTCCTGCATTTGCTCACGGCTTTCGAATAATTCTGTCTGGAGATGGGCGACGAACTGTGCCAAGACACCTTCGATAGCCGGCGAGCGGGGAACATCTATCAAGGCGGCCATGTAGCCTGAAAGGGAGAAGTTTTGCTGCTTGAAGAAAACTAAGTTATCGGGAATGAACCGATCATTATAAAAAATATTCACCAACAGGCCGGCCACCCGAGCACGCAGATAGTCGGCAAACGACATGTCCGAAGTACCGACGGAGATTTTTTCCTCTTCAATAAGTATTTGCTCGCCTCCGGCGAGTGGAAGCTTGATGAAGCCTTTGGTCAGAAAACGATAGCGCGTCTGTAAACCATATTTCTGCTGATAAGCGGGGGACGCCATGGGTGTGTCATTAAGAATCATTAATTGACCGACACGCAGGTTTTTAATACCGCAATCGATCATGTCCAGCATACTCTTCACATGCTTTTGCAGCGAATCCCCAGGCAGGCCCAAAATAATCTCCGAATAGTTGCCGCCGAGTACGGAAGTTGCGTGTACTTCAGAGACGATGTTATCCAGGGAAATATTGTCGCGTTTGACGATCTTCAACACCTCAGGGTCGGTGCTTTGCACCGAAGCGGCCAGACTGACTGAACCATTGAGCAACTCAATGGCTTTAAGGACTCGCTCCTTGGAGTTCTTACCGGTAGCCGTCACAATTTTATGCGGGTATTGGTAGCGTTTTTGAATCTCACCAAAAGCAGCATACAGAGTCAGATCTGGGGTGTCCAAAAACGCCCTTTTACGTTGACCGGTTTTTGGATCAACGTCTCCAAGAAGCCTGATTTTTGTGTTCAGGAGGCTGCAATTGCAATGT
>JACSDG010000033.1 GCA_015660855.1 Magnetococcales bacterium | reverse complement strand
CAAAAGAAAAACCTTGGAGGCTCCGCCTCCAAACCTCCGCCGGGGGGGATGATCCCCCCCGGACCCCCGCAATAGTTTCAACCTAAAAAAAAGGGGGGGTGAACGGTTACGTTTAAAGTCAAAAACAAAAGCCAAACACGAGGCTGAAATCTTTTTGTTTAAAATCAAAACCCTGGGGAAAGAATTCCCCAGACCTTCTTTCTTTTAACAGTTTTCCAACCTTCAAGCATGGCCTGTGGCCGAAACAATGATCAAGACCTTGCGGTGTTTTTGCGGCCCTGGAGTAACGTGAGCACCGAGCGTCGGGTTGCTGCTTCGGGCTTTTTTACTTTCTTGCCCCGTCCGGTTCCTTGTGATCACGAGTCATGATACGACAATGTGAGTGGAGGGGGGCCTGTGGGCTGTGTTTTTGTAGGTTGGAATTTCCCTTTTTTATTTGGTAAGTCTGGTTTATACACTTTGGAGATTATCAGCCGGACAAGGTTTGATTGATGGGGTGAAACCGCAAGCAGTGGGCATAGTTTAGATCATTCCCCCTCCCGTAGGCGTCAATTAAAAAATCGACCAGTGGAAAAAGGAACAAGCACGGATATGGAAGAGACTGTCAAAATCTATGGTGGTAATCAGGTTTCATCTGTGAAGGTGAACGAGGCTGGAATCTTTTATTTTGCTAAGGAACCCTATGTTTACTATCAAAATTTGATGATTGCTGGAACTAGGCATACGGTAGACAATCTTGAGTCGTTTACTGTCCTTTTTTCCAGGGTTCACAGCGATGGTCTGGTCAGGATTGAAGAAACGGGTGAGCATCTTCATCCCGGAGATTCCATGCAAGTAGAACAAGGGAAGGCCACTTTGGTTGCTGAAGCAGGAACTCCAAGAATATTAATTTCTGGAGTTAAAGAAAATGTGAGGGAACCAAAAGGGATGACGATCACCCGCAATGGCCAACACTACAAAGTCAGCAAGCCTTGGGGTTATGAATTATGGTTTAACAGGCAACATCCTGGTTATAGCTTAAAAGAAGTTTATATCCAAAGTGGCCATCGAACCAGCCTGCAATATCATAACTATAAAATAGAGACGAATATATTGTTTATGGGACGAACCCTTCTCGATTATCAAATCGAGGGTGAAGGAGAATTACGATCGATTATGCTTGATCCGGTTACGTCCATGCATGTCACACCGCCGGTTTTGCATCGTTTGAAGTCGATTGAAAATACGTTACTGTATGAGACATCCACACCGCATCTGGATGATGTCGTTCGTATCGAGGACGACAACAATCGGGGTCATGGGCGCATTCAGCACGAACATCAGGGAAACCAATGAGTATCAATCTTCCTCCGGTCTGTATTCTCACTGCTGGCAAGGGGACTCGCATGGGTCCGTTTGCCAATATTATTAATAAAGCTTTGTTGCCCTTGGCTCACAAGGCGATGATCAGTCACATCATTGAAGGTTTTCCTACAGGGACAGAGTTCATTGTAGCCCTGGGTCACCAGTCTCAACAGGTTAGAGACTATTTAGCCATGGCTCACCCCGATGTGTCGTTTGTCTATGTGGAAGTGGACCTGTTGGAAGGCCCGGGTTCCGGTCCCGGATATTCCCTTGGATGCTGTAAGAAACACTGTCAGCGCCCCTTTTACTTTGTTGCGTGTGATACTCTTTTTACGTCTCATCAACTTGACACGCATGATGATAATTGGATTGGCGTGGCCGCTGTAGATCCGAACGTTTCTGATCAGTACTGTAACATTGCCTTGGATGGGGATCGAGTCGTAGGAATCAGAGACAAGCAAAAATCGGATTCTTCCTATCGGGCCTTTGTTGGGCACATGTTCATTCGTGATTATGAAAACTTTTGGCAAGCACTGGAATCCAACGTTTCGATACAAAGTGAACTGCAAATTTCCAATGGCCTGAAAGGTTTAATAAATGGCCAGGGATTGAAAGCGTGTTTGGGCCAGTGGACGGATGTGGGAACCTTCGAGAAATTTCGTCAGGCTGTAGAGGAGCGGACCGATTATGATTTCAGTAAAACCAATGAGTTTCTCTACTTTGTCAACCATCGTGTGATCAAGTTTTTTGCCGATGCCAAAATCATCAAAGGCCGAGTTGAGAAGGTTGGCTTCAGACCTTCGGTGTTTCCAGAAATCCATTCCGTTGCCGAACAGTTTTATGGATACGATCTTATCCCGGGAGAAACCCTGTATGCCCGTAATAATCCTGAACTTTTTAAATCTTTTCTTGCATGGCTGTCAAAGGAACTTTGGAAGCCGGTGGCTGTAGACCCGGAAAAAATGAAAAAGATGTGTCGATCTTTCTATCATACGAAAACGATGGAGCGACTGGCAGCTTTTGAGAAAAAATATCCGGGGTACGTGTATCCGAAAACGGTCAACGGTGAAAAAATTCTTCCTGTAAGGGAGATCTTCGAACGTCTCGATTGGGATTCGCTGTTCGTTGGTGCTCCGGTTTTTATTCATGGAGACCTTCAGTTTGACAACGTTATCTATGACAAGTCCAAAGAGCGGTTCGTGCTTCTGGATTGGCGTCAAGATTTTTCTGGGGAGGTCGCTGTTGGAGATCTGTACTACGATCTGTCCAAAATGATGGGTGGCATCATTCTAAACTATGATTACATCAAAGCCAATCTGTTCCAGGTGGAAGAGAACGGAACCGATATGATTGTGGATTTTGCTAGGCGCTATAACTGCCTGAACTACGAGAAAATTTTTGAAGACTTTATCATTGCGCAAAAGTTGGATCTTTCCAAGGTTAGACTTTTGATTGGGCTGATCTATCTTAACATGTCGCCTTTGCATCATCCTCCGTTTGACAGGGCATTGTATGGATTGGGATCGTTGTTTCTGACCCGAATGTTGCGGTAGAAAAGGGAGCTATGATCCTTGTTTCGGTTATAATACTTCAGACAGGGAAGCTTTCTGTTTGAAATCACAAAGCAAAAGAAAAAAAACGGGGCAGAAGGCTTTTTGTTTAAAGTTAAAACCTTGGAGAAAGAATTCCCCAGACCCCTTCTTTCTTTTTAATAGTTTTAGAGCCTCTACGCTCGTAGCATTGGCCGAAACGAAGATCAAGGCCGAAAAGGGTGATTGTGCTGGCCCATTGAGTTTACAAAGGGGGAAGGGACTGTCCAGTTGTGAAAGGGAAGTTGACCATGCGCGATGGAGAGTGTTTGCTTCCGACTGGTGCTGCAACACTTTGCATTTCGGTTGCAGCACGGCCTAGCCGCTTTGGAATCACGGTTCATAATGCCGGTTACAGGGCACTTGGGCTTGATTTTTTCTATAAATCTTTTCAAGCAACCGACATACAACCTGTTATTTCGGCCGTCAGGGCTTTGAACATACGTGGATGTAGCGTCTCAATGCCCTTCAAAGAAAGTGTCATGCCGTTTTTGGATGGGCTCGATCCCTTGGCTGAAAGAACGGGAGCTGTAAATACGGTTGTGAACAATGATGGACGACTCATCGGTTACAATACCGATGTGGTGGGTATCTTGAAAGCTTTGCAACCTTGCACTGTCTCTGCAGATGAAAGAATTCTGGTCTTAGGATCCGGCGGTGTTGCCAAAGCGGCTGGTACCGCCTTGGTAACCATGGGATTTGATAAGGTCACGTTTTGCGGTCGGAACCCGAAAACTGTTTCTGCTTGTGCCCGGCGCTTTGGCTTTCATTTTGCTCCGTGGGAAAAATGTGATTCACTTGAAGGTGAGATACTGATTAATGCCACCTCCGTGGGCATGTCTCCCGACCATGACCTTCTCCCTATAGATCCGAAAGGACTTGATCGGTTTCGTTTGGTTTTGGATGTTGTGGCAACCCCCCCTGTTAGTGCGTTAATTAAAAAAACCAGAGACAGGGGAATTGTGGGTGTTGATGGATTCACTGTGACCCTTCACCAAGCTGCCGAACAGTTTTTTCTTTATACCGGTCACAAGGCCCCTTTGGATATCATGAGACAGGCCGCACTCTCCCTTTTGGCCAAGACGATTTAAACAAGGCTGCGTTCATGGCTTTGGTCCTTTACAAGGAATTGTTATGAAAGAAAAAATATTGGTTTTCATAACCGCGTACAATTGCCGCAGTCAGATTTCGAGGGTACTGAGCCAATTTGACGAAGTGACCCAGGGGATGTTTTCAGAGGTTTTGGTGATTGATAATCGCAGCACCGATGATACACTTGATGTGGCAATAAGCTCGGCAAAACTCCTTAAACATGTCAAGTGTACAATCCAAAAAAATTGTGAGAACTACGGGTTAGGTGGTTCCCACAAGGTTGGTTTCAACTATGCTGTTAATAACAATTTTGATTACTGCATAATCCTTCACGGAGACGATCAAGGCAACATTCACGATGTAATCCCTTTTCTTAAACAGGGGAAACATCGGCAAACAGATTTCCTTCTTGGAGCTCGATTCCTTCCCGAGTCCAGATTGGTGGGATATTCAAAATTTCGTACCTTTGGTAACCATGTGTTCAATGCCCTGTATTCCTTGGGAATCGGTCGTCGAATCTACGACATGGGAGCGGGTTTGAACGTTTTTTCTGTAAGCTCTCTGAAAAAATTTAATTACAAATTCCTTGCCGATGATCTCACCTTTAATATGCACTTGATATTAAGTTTACAGCCATTGGGGGTGCGCTATGAGTATTTCCCTTTGACGTGGAGAGAAGACGATCAAGTATCCAATGTTAAGCTTTTTCGTGTTTCCAAGAAAACATTGTCGATTTTAATGCGATTCATTGTTAATAAAAACTCATTTGTAGCAACAGATCATTCGACAAGATCTGGGAGTGATTATCCAAGTGACATCGTTTACCAAAATGATTATTAGTATTATTCTGTCTGTAACAGGTCTATTTATCACTATTAACAAATAGAAAAGATGATAATGACATGAATGGCAATCCGCATCATAATCATAAAATAGATCCCAAAGAGGTTAGAAATTCCAGACAGGGTCATCCTCGGCCTACCCTTCATACCATCGGACCAATAAAAAGTGATCCGGACAGGGCCAAACTGAAGTTCGCCCTTGTCCGTGGTCCTGGGGTATTTTCTCAGCGCTCTGTCATCAGTACCACCCTGCCATCCTTTGGCTTGGCCATGTTGATGGGATACTTGCGTGCCCGGGGCTACGATCCGATTTTTGTGGATGCCGTTGGAGAAGAACTGGAACAAACGTGGCAGCCAGAAAAATATTTGGCTGTAAAGTGTCATGGTTTAACCTTTGCCCAGATTTGTGAAAGAATCCCAAAAGATGTGGATGTGATCGGTGTCCACGCCATGTTCTCTGTCGAGTGGCCAATTACCCGGGACCTGATCCATGCCCTTCGAAATTATGCACCAAACGCCCTTATTATAGCTGGTGGTGAACATGCCACCGCAGTTCCTGAGTACAATTTAAAAGATTGCCCTTCCATCGATATCCTGGTGAGGGGAGAAGGGGAAAGGGTTCTGTTTGAAATTTTGGAAACCGCCAGGAAAAACAGCCGCTCTTTTAATCATATTTTTCCTATCAGCTATTTGGATGAAAATGGAAATTATGTCGAAACTTCATCCCAAACATCAAGAATCCGCGATATCGATAACCTGTCGTGGCCCTATTGGCCTGAAGGCTATCTTGAAAAATTCTGGGATTTAAAGAAAACACACGTTGTCAATACCGGACGAGACATCTACATGATGGTCTCGAGGGGGTGTCCTTATCTGTGCACTTTTTGTTCAAGCGCACAAATGTGGACAAACCGGTATACGCTTCGTGATGTCAATGATGTGATTGCTGAAATCAAATACTATAAAGAAAGGTTCGACATTACCGGAATTCAGTTTGAAGATCTCACCAGTGTTGTCACCAAGCGTTGGCTGGTTGATTTTTGTAACAAACTGCTGGACGAAAAACTAAATGTTTCCTGGGCAATGCCCAGCACGCGCAGCGAATGCATGGACGAGGAATCGCTCTTGTTGATGAAAAAAGCGGGTTGTATTTATGTGGCATTTTCTCCTGAGAGTGCGAACCCAAGAATCCTGGAGTTGATCAAAAAAAATGTGAACCTGGATCATATTACTGCTGCCGCTTTGAATGCTAAAAAGGTCGGTCTGATTGCGAGAATCAATATGATCATCGGGTTCCAGGACGAAACCCGGAAAGAAATTATTAATTCAATGTGGTATGCGCTTAAAATGTCATTCAAGGGGGTCGATGAAGTATTGGTGAGCCTTTTTTCTATCTATCCTGGCAGTGAAATGTTCAATGATTCCTTAAAGAAAGGTAAAATCAAACTCGGCGATGAGTTTTTTCTGTCCCTGAACTTGTTAAACAGCGATTTGACACAATTACGTCCCATGGTTCAGAGTGAGAAGGTAAGTCCTTTGGAACTTGGAATTTACCGCACCGGGTTCTGGTTTTTATCTTTCCTGGTCGGCTATCTGGCGCATCCAAAAAGGATTGTACGTACATTCAAGGTGATGTTCTTCAATGCTAATGCCACCACTGTTTTTGAAAATCGGTTGAGTGATCTTGCGAAACGCATCATCAAATCGTAGGTGTCTCTCGGGGCTGTTCCTTTGAATTCCAAGGCTTGGGTTTTCATGGGAGAGGGAGCTTTTGCGTCATCTGGCCTGGATTTGAGTCTCCGATAGAATCTCTTCCAGTAGTGCCTTCCATTTTTCGGCAGGCATATTTTCCTTCATCTGGTTGCAGGATTTGCATGCCGGAACGCAATTGCTCTTGCTTGTCCGCCCCCCGCGTATCAGGGGTATTTTGTGATCCATGGTCAATTCCCTGGGGGGGAACCGCTGTTGGCAATAGCTGCATTTGCCCGTACCAACACGGTTTTTCCACCAGGCCGATTGTTTCAATCGTTTGGCCTTGCCGCGTTCCACATCCATAAGCTCAGGATCCGCTGGGAAAAAATCATGGTCCATAGCGAAACCGTCCGTGCCGATGGAAAAGGGTAGGGGGGTCATCCATTCATTTCTCTGTGGAAAAATCCCCCGGAGGGTGAAAAAAAGATTGAACAATGTTGGATACCTGAATCATGGTTTCATGCAATCTGGCCTTGAGTTCCGCGCCATCGGCAAGATCACACAGTTTGGCCAAACGATCCAGCTCAACCGGGTTGGTATTGATGCGATTTTGGGCACGGTTATGCAGCAGGCGCAAACGATTTTCCACCAGACGGAAAAAACTATAGGCATCCTGGAGTATTTTCCAAGTATCTCCAGGCAACAGGTTCGCCTTGCCCAACGCATGTAAAGCGCGGGAACAATGGCTCTGCAGAATGGTCGGATGCTTGGCACCGTGGGCCAGAACCAAGGCCTGGACAAAAAATTCAATATCGACAATACCGCCACGGCTTTGTTTGATGTCCAAACCATCTCCGGAAGGCCCTTTTTCCTTGAATATGCGCTCCCGCATTTCACCCACCTCGGCAAAAACTTTGGCCTCTTGCCTGGGTTGGGAAACAATGTCGCGAATGACCCCCTGGATGCTGGCACCCAATTCGGCGTCACCCGCCACAAACCGGGCACGGGTCAGTGCCTGATGTTCCCACAACCAGGATTCGTGGCGATGGTAATGGGTAAAGGCCTCCAGGGAGGTGACCAGGGGGCCGGATTGACCCGATGGCCTGAGACGCATATCCAATTCGTAAAGCAGTCCGTTTCGGGTCAAGGTTGTGATATGGAAGATTATTTTTTGTCCAAGGCGTGCAAAAAAAGTTTCATTGGACAGGGATTTGCTGCCATTGGTCCATTGTTGCTCCCCCGCACCGCCGTGGATAAAGATCAGGTCAAGATCGGAAGAATAGTTTAATTCTCGCCCCCCCAGTTTACCCAGGGCAATAATGGCGAAAGGAACCCTTTTTTGTCCGGATGCCACGGTACATTGGGGTTCACCATGACGCTCCACCAGTTCCGTCATGGCATCCTTGATGATCTGCTCCAGAATGATTTCCGCCAGAATGGAAATTCGAAACATGGTTTCAGTGCTGTCGGCCAGGCCCGAAAGATCACGAATGCCGATGCGTAGCATTTCCACATTTTTAAAAATACGGATGGCGTCAAACCGGTCTTCGGCATGCCCTACCTGTTGGAGGCGTTGAGCCAGCATCAGCCCCAACTCATTTTTCCCCCCGGGATCGGCAAGAAAATCGGCGGCGATCATCTGGTCCAGCAGATAGGGGTTGCGTATCAAAAAATGGGAGAGCAGCCCCGAAGTTCCGAACAATCGCAGCAGTAAATTCAAAAGGGCGGTATTTTCGTACAGCATGGCCAGGTAACTAACGCGATGCCCCAAGGCTTTGAGAAAATCACCCATATGATGCAGTGCCAGATCGGGGTCCGGGGCTTGCAATATTCCCTTGAGCAAAACCAGGGCGACCCGACCATACCACAGGCGATCATGTTCGGTCAGGGCGATTCCACGGGGGCCATCCCGAATCACCCGAATACATTCGGAGGCCGATTCGGGATGGGTAAATCCGCATTCCTGTATCAACCTTTGTCCCTCCGGGGAATGGAGGGCGGATTGCAGCAACTTTTGTGCGACACCTCCATCCTGTTGGAGTTCCTTTTCCGGTTTGCCATCAAAGAACAGGCTTTCGTAAACGCCATGCACCTGGTGGGTGATGCGGGTCAAATGTTCGTGCAATTCGTCGCGCCTAGCAAACCCCATGCGTTTTGCGACTTTTTCGTAGGCTTCGGGATCCTCCGGGAGGGAATGGGTTTGCCTTTCCAACTCGATCTGCAACCGATGTTCCACGGTGCGCAAAAACAGATAGGCCTCGGCCAATGCTTTCGCAGTTTCCTCTGCAAGAAGGCCATGCTCTGCCAAATGATTCAAGCTGGCGAGGGTTTGGGAATGGCGCAGTTGGGGATGTTTGCCACCGTGAATCAATTGCTGACTTTGCACAAAAAATTCAATTTCCCGAATGCCACCATAGCCCAGTTTGACGTTACGGTTGTAGTCGGCGACACGGGAGATTTTCCGATCAATTTTTAATTTCATCTCCCGAATGGCGTCCAGGGCGGTAAAGTCCAAATATCTGCGAAAGATAAACGGTTCGATATTTTTTAAAAATTCCGTCCCCAGGTTCAGGTCTCCGGCGACGGGGCGGGCTTTGATCATGGCGGAGCGTTCCCAGGTTTGGCCCCAGGATTCGTAGTAGATTTCCGCCGAACGTCTTGACAAGGTTAGATCTCCCGTTTCCCCTTCGGGACGCAGGCGTAGATCCAAACGGAACACCATGCCATCACCGGTGGTTTGACTCAACAAGCGGATTAAATCCTGTCCCAATCGATTATAGTAGCTTTTGATGGGAAGTTTTGCCGAGCCGTCGGTTTGGCCCCGATCATCTTCGTAGAGATAAATAAGGTCGATGTCGGAGGAGAAATTTAATTCACGCGCACCCAGTTTCCCCATGCCGAGGATGACAAAGCGTGAACGTTGCAGGCCATGGCCCACATCGATCATGTGGGTTCCATGCCGTTGTGACAGCGTTCGATCCAGCCATTGGTATCCGGCCTCCAGGCACGATTGCGCTAGGTCCGAAAGGGCATGAACAGTTTCTTCAAACGAGGCACTACCGGACAGATCCTTGAAGCCGATGATAAAATAAGCCTCTTGCTTTATTTTTCTCAGAAAGGTCGCTGCCGCGTCCCAGGATTCGCAGGACAGGATCTTTTTTGTAAGATCCATGGGGGAGGGGACGCAATAATCTTTTGGGCCGGGATGCTCATCAAGAAATTCCGGCCACTTTTTGCATAGGTGGGCCAAAAACGGGCTGTTGCCAAGGACCGTAAGCAACCCTTTGTCTTTGTGGGCAGGACGTAACCAGAAACGCAGACGCTCGCGTTGATTTTGGTTGGACGCGGAACGCTGGAAGAAATCGTCAAGCCATCGTTCAACGCGCTGGGGTTCGGCAGTGGCTAGGGCTTCCTGTTTCAAGGAGGCGATAAAATCTGCGTCAAGACCAAAAGCATCGGCAAGTGGCTGCCAGACATCCATATAAAAACAAACCCCTTCAAAAATCCGGTTCAATGGCGATTGCCGCCTTGATCATGGTTTCGCTCATCCATCGAAAGACTACGCATACCCGGCCAGGTGCGGTATAAATGGTGAACTTGAAAAAACAACAGACCCCTTCCATTGATACAGACTCTTAATGTAACCGTCTACCCTTCTCCATGCCCATTCCAGAAACCGACCTGCCGGACGCTGCAATCCTGCCTAAGAAAAAGGGAACGGGTTGGGTATGGATTCGTCGATTTTTCAACATGATCTTATTGTTCCCATTTGTTTTTTTCATAACTGCCTGGCTGTGGCTGATCTTTTCTCCTCCCAATCTGGCGGCCTACATTCCAACCTTTTCAAGGTATCTGTCCGACCGGATGGGGTTGGATTTTTATCTTGGTCAGATGCTTGTGCATCCCGGTTTTTCGTTCACGTTGGAGGGAAAAACGGTGCGTTTGTCCACCCCCGACCGACATGATACCGTTCTTGATGCCGAAGCGATACTTTTGCGATTTTCCCCATTGCAATGGTTTCGCGGTTGGCCCGCCTTCAGCGTCGTACTCGACAGACCGGAATTTGTCGTGCGCCGGGATGCCCAGGGGATTCTGTTTTTGGGCGGCTACCCCGCCGGGCGTCTGCTGTATCCCCATACAAAACCTGAAACCAATGGTATTCCATTGCCCATTCAACACATTGCCTTATCCGGTGCCGATATATCCTGGGTGGATGAATGGCCTTCTGCCGGTAAAAATCCAGGAGTTCCGCTTCGCTTGAAGCGGACCGATCTGGCCCTTTTCTTTGAGCCTGGCGGTGTCATCCGCCTGAACCTTGACGGATGGATTGACCAACCCGACGATTCAAGTCCCGTGCAATTTACCGGTCAGCGCACCCCCGACGGCAGTTGGTCGGGCAGGTTGGAAGTTGATCGACTGAACCTGAGCGTATTGCGTCCTTATGTGGGAACGTCTCCGCCTTTGGGGCAACTGACTTCACCCATCAAAACCCGACTGGATTATTTCTGGTATGCCTCGCAACAAAAATTTCAATGTTTCTGGAAATTTGAAATTGGCAAAACCAATCTGGACTGGACCACGCTGTTTCGCTGGCCTCTCCCTGTGAAAAAGCTGATGGCCGATGGTTCATTGACCATGAAGGATGATCTTTGGAGTTTGAAGGTGGACAAGTTCCATCTGGAAAACATGGATGGCCAGGGGGAAGGTTATTTAAGTTTGGATGGGCTGGGGGGTTCGGCACCGACGATGGATCTTTCAGCGACGGTCAAGGGGGTTCCCAGCAACAGGGCCAAGGTTTATTACCCTGCCACCATCATGTCGTCGAGCCTGGTCAAATGGCTCGACCAATCCCTGCACGGCGGCAATGTGGATTGGGCCACGGTACACATCAAAGGCCCCTTGAAGGATATTCCTTTCGCTAAGCCACCGGGGAAAAATGAGCCGGAGACGGTATTTTCCATTGCTGGCGATGTCAAAGGGATCAACCTTACGTTTTTTCCAGGATTGCCGGATTTAAGTCGCAGCCGTGCCCTCGTGTCCGTGGATCGACTGGGGATCACCATACAGGTTCCCCAGGCCAGCTTTGGAAAAAACCGCAATGTGGGTGGACAGGTTCGGATAGCCGATATGGTCAACTATCCCATCGTCGAGGTCGAAGCGCACATTCCACAGGCTGACCTTGAATCCACCTGGACCCAGGTTGTAACCAATTCCAAACTGCAATGGGATAAAAAGGCCGGTCTTGAAGGAATGAAAATCAATGGCCGGGGGGAAGTCAAACTCAGTTTGTTGTTACCTCTGGAAAATATGGAAAATTCCTGGTTTTCTGGCACCCTTGACTTTAACGATACCCTGCTGCACCCCACTTTTCTCGACGCCCCTTTAGAGCAGGCCAGGGGACACTTGGATGTTGATCCGGCGCAACTGACGTTGGAATTGAGTTCGGGAATGTTGCATGACAGACGCATCTCCCTGGCCACGGAGGCCTGGTTTGATCCTGTTCCGGGAACCCCTCTGCTGCGGGGGCAGATTGAAACCATCATGAACGAGGGAGAGTTGAATCAATGGTTTTCCCCTTTGATGGGAAACGAGGGCGGCATTCGGGGGGAGGCTCCCTTTCTGTTGAGTTTCACTCGGAAAAATAAAGCTGAAAAATTTGATGTTATCGCTGTTCTGCAAGCCAAAAAATTGGGCATTGACGGCGGATTTGCATGGTCCAAACCCGATACCATCGACGGTTCGGTCAGGCTGGAGGGCCAAGTCGGTCTGGGTGGAGACTTGGACATGGAATCTTTGCAGGTGGAATTGGGAAATCTTTTTCTCACGGGAAGTGGGAAATGGCACCTGCGCCGGGGTGGGGGTATCCTGGACCTCTCCAGATTTCGCCTCAACGATCACAGAGGCGAGCTGCGTATTGTCAAAACCGACGTTTCAGGCCAGGAAAACTGGGACATCGAAGCGAAAATGAATTGGTTGAACCTAGCCCCCGTATTTGCCAAGGAAACCCTGCAAAATCGCAATCGTCTGGAGAAGATCAAGCCAAACATTCCCTGGCCGCGCATTCGTATCCAACTGCACGCGACAGATTTTAAACTGGCCAACGAAGTCAAAGGCGAACAACTGGATGCCCGATTGACCATCGAAAATAATCGGGTTACGCTGCACCATCTTAAAGGGCAAGTGAAGGGAGTGGATCACCGTATGCGTGGTGAACTCCTGTGGCCGGCGCGTCTGGGATCCGGCCCCTACGATGGGTATTATCACTTGGAAAGCAAGGATATAGGTCAGCTTTTCCGTGGTTTTGACATCCAGGATGCCTTCATGCAGGGTGGCCATGCCAGGTTGGATATGTCCCTTGATGGATTTTTGCCGCCGGGCGTCAAACTAAAAAATCATTTGAGCGGTGCCGCCGATTTTGATCTGACCAGGGGGACGATTGCCAGGTTGGGTTTTCTTTCGCAGGTATTGGGGTTGTTTTCACTCAAGGAATTGCCCAACCTGTTGTTTTTCGACCGGCCCGATCTGACCGCCAATGGATTTCGCTACGAAAAAATCCAGGGCAAGGCAACCCTCAACAGAGGTGTCGCCACACTTGAGGGAATGGTTCTGGATGGACCATCCATGAAGATGGTGTTGTCGGGAAACGTTAATTTTTCGCAACAACAACTGGATCTTCTGCTTGGTATCCGCCCCATACAAACGTTGGACAAGATTGTCAGCAGCGTACCGGTGATTGGAACGTTGGTGGCGGGAAATCGAGAGGCGGTCCTGGAAACCCTTTTCGACATTGAAGGTTCCATGGATGATCCCAAGGTCAGCATTCGTCCCGTCGCAAGCATCATCCCTGGCATTGTGCGTGATTTTTTGACGCAACCCGATGATCCCAAGAAAAAATCCTTGGAGAACCAAAACATTGAAACTGGGGAGTCTGTACCATGATTAAACTTGGGGTCAACGTAGATCATGTTGCCACGATACGGCAGGCACGCGGAGGGCGTTATCCCGATCCTGTCGCCTGGGCGTTGGAGGCAGAAAGGGCAGGGGCCGATTCCATAACGGTTCATTTGCGTGAGGATCGCCGGCATATCCAGGAACGCGATGTGATCGCCCTGTTGGGCATGACGCAAACCCGCGTCAATCTGGAAATGGCGGCCACTCCGGCCATGGTCGCCTGGGCTTTGGCCCACCCACCCGCCGATTGTTGCTTGGTGCCGGAGAAACGGGAAGAATTAACCACGGAAGGGGGCCTGGATGTCCTTGGCCATGGCCCGCGGCTTGCTGAGATTGTTCAAACGTTGACGCAGAAAGGCATTCAGGTTTCCCTGTTCATCGATCCCTGGGAACAACAAATACGGGCCGCGCACCAATGTGGGGCCAGGGTGGTTGAACTGCATACGGGTCGCTATGCCGAAACCCATGACAGAGAGCAGCAAGCCAAAGAATTGGCGCAACTGCAAAAAGCGGCACGATGGGCCAGCGAACTGGGTATGAAAGTCCATGCCGGTCACGGCTTGCACTACCACAACGTCGTTGATGTGGCCGCCATTGACCCCATTGTTGAATTGAACATAGGCCATGCCATTGTTTCCCGGGCGATTTTTACCGGATTGACCGAGGCGGTAACAACCATGAAACGTCTCATTCAGACCCGTTCTGGAGGGAATAACGTTTCATGATTGTCGGAATAGGAACCGATATCGTCAAGGTGGCGCGTTTGGAAAAAGGCGTTCAACGCTTTGGTCAGCGTTTTGTCGCTAAAATCCTCAATGAGGAAGAAATGCGCCAATGCAATCTTAAAGCCTGTTCCGTCGGTTGTCTTGCTAGGCGTTTTGCTGCCAAAGAAGCCTTTGTCAAGGCACTGGGGACGGGCATGGCCCAAGGGATTTGGTTTACCGACATTCAGGTTGTCCATGATCTTTCTGGGCGTCCGGGATTGGTTTTTTTTGGGGAAGCGCAAAGGCGACTGGCCCGCCTTGGCCCGTTGAATGTCCATTTGAGCATCAGTGACGAAAAAGAATTTGCCGTCGCTTTCGTTGTACTTGAGACCCAGGCTGAAGGGGGCACACGATGAATCAAGAAGTTCCAGATCCAAATTCCTCCGACCTGCTTAACAATCTGTCGGGAAACAGGCGGGATTTGCTGGCCACCATAACAAAAGGCCTCCATGCCGCCGCGACGTTTGCCGATGTCCTGCCGGAACTTGAAAGCCATATGCTGAAATTTCTTGAGGCCCAAAGGTTGACGGTCTACCAGAATGCCCGAGATGGCCAGGAGATCATTGCCAAGTACAAGACAGGACAGGAATTGCTGGAAATTCGGATGCCATTGACCGCCAATTCCATTGCCGGCTACGTCGCGGTCAGTGGCAACCCCATACGCATCGATGATGTCTATGATGCTGAGAAATTGCGTAAGATTCATAAAACGCTCAATTTTAACGCTGTCTATGACAAACGCTCCGGGTTTCGTTCCCGTTCCATGATGGTGGTTCCAATAAAGAACAATGCGCCACTTTTGGGAGTTCTTCAGGTCATCAATAAAGTGGGCAACGATGTTTTCACGGATGATGACATGAAACTGGCGTCGCATCTGGCCGGTTTGTTGGCGAAAAAATTTCACCAAGAGTTTGAGGCTACCGACAGCCCCTATGATTTTCTGGTCAAACGGGGGCTTATCACTACAGAAAAGATTGAAGCTTTCCAAAAAAGGATGAAAAAAGAACAGGTAACAATGACCTATCTTTTGGTGCAGGAACAAAAAATTCCGCAGGAATTGGTAGCGGCTTCGCTGGCGAGTTATCACCAGGTGCCATTCATGCGTTATGATCCCAACATCACGCCGCCGAAGAATTTATTGAAAAAGCTCAACATGTCTTATTTGCGCAGACAATTGTGGGTTCCTTTGGCGGGAGATCCGAGCGAAGAGTTGCTTATCTTGATTGATGACCCTTCCGATTTTGCGCGACAGATGGAAATTCAGAGGGCGTTACCGGCGAAAAAATACATTTTCCGCGTTGGTTTTCCCGAGGATATTCTTCAATATCTTGGGGGTGGGTCTGTATCTGCCTTTTTGCATGGGTTGGCGGGAGATATGGAGAAGGAGAACGTGGAGGATTCGGAACGTGTGGATGAGGGGGTGGAGGCGGGGGAGATCAATGAAAACGAGGGCACTGTCATTCAGTTGGTCAACCGATTGATCATCGACGCTTCGCGTGCTGGGGCTTCGGATATTCATGTTGAGCCGGGTAAGGGCAAGGCACCTTCCGTGGTTCGTTTGCGTATTGATGGTATTTGCCGACAGGCTTTGGAGATTCCCTCGACGCATATTCGGGCGGTGTTATCGCGCATCAAGATCATGTCCAGGATGGACATTGCGGAGCGGCGCAAGCCTCAGGATGGAAAAATCATGGTCCGGGTCAAGGGGCAACCTTTGGAACTGCGTGTGGCCACCATTCCCACCGTCATGGGGGAAAGTGCGGTCATGCGTGTTTTGGCGTCGGGGAGTGGGGTTTCGTTTGACCGGTTGAATCTTTCCGAGCGCAATTATCAAGAGTTGGACCGTCTGATGCAGACGCCTCAGGGGATTTTATTGGTCGTTGGACCTACGGGGTCGGGGAAAACGACGACGTTGCATTCCGTCATAGGGCGCATCAACACGGTGGAGAGAAAGATATGGACTGCGGAGGATCCGGTGGAAATCACCCAACCGGGATTACAGCAGGTTCAGATTGACCACAAGATTGGCTTTAATTTTGCGGCGGCGTTGCGTGCTTTTCTACGGGCCGATCCGGATGTCATTTTGATTGGTGAAATGCGGGATCCCGAAACAGCGCATAGCGGCATTGAGGCTTCATTGACGGGTCACTTGGTTTTTTCGACTTTGCATACCAATTCAGCTCCTGAAACGGTCATTCGTTTGTTGGATCTGGGTTTGGATCCTCTCAATTTTGCCGACGCCCTTTTGGGAATTTTAGCGCAACGGTTGGTACGGACGTTGTGTGAGGCTTGCAAGCAACCTTACAAACCGCAGGAGGATGAGTGGGAGCGGTTGCGGCGTCTTTATGGCGTGCAGTATTGGGATGAGCTGGACAGAAAGCGTGAAGACTCGGTGTTGTACTCTCCCAACGGTTGTGGCAAGTGCAGCAAGACTGGTTTTAAGGGGAGGACGGGCATCCATGAATTGTTGGTCAATTCAAAAAAGGTAACGGAAAAAATTGCGCACAAGGCGACGGCTGAGGAATTGCGAGCTGTGGGGATGGAGGAGGGGATGCGTACTTTGATTCAGGATGGGGTGGTGAAGGTGTTGAAGGGGCAGATTGATCTTTCGCAATTGTTCAGGGTGGCTGTGGAGTGATATGACGCGTTGCGTTATGGCCTGTTTGGCAATAATTCCGGGGCGACAAGTGACAATCGCTTTCTTATTGCTCCCAAATTGGGATCGTGTTATTTTTCTACACCATGAGGATTATTGCCAAACGCACACTTCGGGAATTCTGGAAATGTGACCCGGCCTACCTGAATTGCAGGGGGCCTCTTGAGGCGTGGCATGCCATCGTGGCCCAATCGGACTGGAAAACACCGGCCAAGATCAAGGACCAATTCCGCCATGCCAGCTTTATCAAGGGAAACCGGGTGGTTTTCAACATTGCCGGCAACAAATACCGGTTGTTGGTTAAGATAAATTACCCCCATGGTGTAGTGTATATCCGGTTTATCGGAACCCATGCCCAATACGATCAGATCGATGCGGAGACTGTGTGATGGACATTCATCCCATCAAGACCGAACTGGACTACGACGCAGCGTTGGCAGAGGTGGCGCGGCTCATGGACGCCGACCCCGATACGCCGGAAGGGGATAGCCTGGACATACTCGTCACCCTAATCGAAGCCTACGAAGCCAAACACCACGTCATCGACCTCCCGGATCCTATTGAAGCCATCAAGTTCCAGATGGAACAGATGGGTTTGAGCCGCAAGGAACTGGAACCATTCATCGGTAATCGATCCCGGGTGGCCGAGATTCTCAACCGCAAACGGCACCTTTCGCTGGAGATGATCCGCCGCCTTCACGAAGGACTGAACATCCCTGCCAATGTGCTCATACAACCTTCTCATCGGGGATAGGTGGGAGCTGCCCCAAACTTCCTCCGGGGGGGATGATCCCCCCCGGACCCCCACAATAGTTTCATCCCCTCGGCAATGGACAGATCCCATTCCAATCCACCGCAGGAGGAAACTTCCGAAACCTGCGAATTCTGGTCAAATAAATTTCATACAGCCGATCCTCAGGATCTTGCTGCAACAAATTTTTCAACCCCTTTTCAGCCAAATCCCACTCCCTCCGACGAAACTGAGCCACGGTCACGTGAAAAGATTCAACGCGGGAACGCAGTTCCGGACTGATCCGATCATAAAATCCAACAGGCTCATAGATAGACACCAGATCGTCCGCCCCGTCTGGAATCACCTTGTCCAATTCCCGGAAAATCATGTCGGGAACCGCAGCCTTGGTTTTTTCCCCAACAATCACGGAAACCCCATAGCAAGACGCCAAAGAGGCAAACCATTGCGCCTGCTGGACTGGCTCACCTAAAGCTTTGAAATCACGGCAAAACTCAGACCCCATAACGCCAGATGTCATAGTCCCTGTCTGGACGGCAAAAGCACACTTTGCCACCGGCCAACCACGCATCTGAAATTCATCCTCAAGCTTTCCCAGATTGGCAACCATCTCCATGACCGCCATAACAGCACTGCGTCCATGATTGAGATCCTCCACCGGCGCACCCCAGAAAGCCACAATCGATTCGCCATGATAATGATCCAGAGTTCCGCGATGGTTGTGGATGACTTCCGTTAACGGTGTAAGGAAACCATGAAGCCATTGCGACAAATCCTTGGAGCTAAGATTTTTCGCCATTTTGGAAAAATCTTTAACGGTTGAGGTAATGACAGTCATTTCCCTTTGCTCGCCACTTGCCGCGAGGGAACGACCGGTACGGATGATTTCATCCATCAACGCACGCGATACATGTCTGCCATAGAGGACGTGTAATTTATCGCGCTTGGGTGAAATACCAAACACCTCAAAAAATGTATCTGTCAGGAGCAAAAGAACGATCAAGGTGATGGGAGTCGCCAGGGACAGATGCAGATCCCAACTTTGCCAAAGATAGATATTGACAATAAACAGTAGCACAATCAAAAAGCCTGCGGAAACAAACCGCCAACTCATGGGGATCCATGCAAGAAGAATGGAAAAGATAACGCCGATGGCTCCCAAGAGTAAAACATCTGGCCAGGGAGACATCCCAGGCAAACTTTTAAAGGTGCCATCCAATATGCCGCTGATAATGTTGGCATGTATTTCAACGCTGGGAAATCCTTTTTGTACCGGGGTGATTGCAAGCATGCGTGCATTTCCCACGGAAGATACGCCAACCAAAACGATAGCCGCATCAAGGGCCTGTTTTTCCGGCCCCCGTTCCATAACATCCACGGCGGAAAAATATGGAAAACTCCCCTGTTTTCCACGAAAGGGAATCAGGATGGCTCCTTGGGAGTCTACCGTAATTTTGTGCGGTCCCAGAGAAATCCACTCCAGTCCGGTTTTGGCATTGTGGTCCTTACTGGAACTAAGACCCAACGTCAAAGGAGGATCTCCGAGGATGGTACGAATGATTCCCAATGGCAAAGATTGGTACAGGGCACCATTGAAATTTTGCAACAGAGGAACACGACGGACGACACCATCCTGGCTGACCGCAGGGTTGTCGATAAAGCCGGCCCCGGAGGCGGAATCCTGAATTTTGCCAATATTGGTTAAATAACCTACGGCATTGATTGAATTAACATCATCATTGCCGATCTCTCGCAAAGTAATGACTGGCAGAGGTAATTTTCCCATGTCGGCCAGCCCGGAAAAGGCGGTTTGTAAAAAATTGAATCCCAAAATGACCGGCCTGTCACGCAAGCTTATGGCGAAGATCCGGTCCCGGTCCAAGGTGGGGCGAAGTTTATGAAATTGGGTCAGGAAGGGGGAATCCTGACTTAAGGGTCCTTTGGCAAGGGATTCAAGCTGAGCCAGTCCGGAACTGAGATCAGCCTCGGAAAAGACCATATCAAACCCCAGCACACCGATGCGGTAGTGTTCAAAAAGGGTATCCACCAAACGGGCCAGGCGATCCCGAGGCCATGGCCACGGTCCCAGAGCGGCCTGGCTTTTTTCATCAATATCGACGATGACAATCCGGGAATCTTTGGAATCGGGGGCGGTTCGGCGAACCTTGAAATCGTAGCTGACCGATTCAAGCTGATCCAGCAATGGCAAATGGATGGTTCCAAAACCATGGACCAGGAAAAGGATCGTAATTCCAAATAGGAAAAAATATCGTCCCGTCTGCCAGTGGGTCACTTGAATCGCCTTTACCCGGAAATCCCGATGGTACCCACAGTCCTGGAAGACACTCGCTCTCCCTGGAGGAAGAACAACAATAACAGGAACTTGAATTTAAACTCAGGGGTCATAGCCTGGAATTTTGTTGGGAGAAACTTCGTCGATTTGTTTGGGTTCCAAGTAAGCTTGCGCATATTCCATGTAAACCTTTTCATCAATGAATACCTTAAATAGATCTGGATCGACATGTTGGTCTTTTTTCATGAATCCCAGTATTTTGAGCGTTTCGGAAAGGGTTTTGGCCGGTTTATAGGGTCTGTCGGTGGCGGTCAAAGCTTCAAAAACATCGGCGATGGCCATGATACGGGCACCAACGGACATCTGGTCACGGGTGAGACCATCGGGATAGCCTTTGCCGTTCATGGTTTCATGGTGCGCTCCCGCCATTTCGGTAACATGGCTTAAATGTTTCGGGAATGGCAGGTTTTTCAGCATGTTTTTTGTAGCAACCACATGATGATTGATGATGGCCCTTTCTTCAGGAGTCAAGGTTCCCTTGGGAATGTTCAAATTATTCATTTCGTCTTCGGTCAAAAAATTCACTTTGCCGTCATCGCTGTTGGTCCACTGGCGTTTACCGATTTCCCGGATACGTTCTTGCCGATCGGCAGACATGAATTCACCGCCGATATTGGTTTCTCTGACAAACTGTTGATCCGAGGCGATCCGGGAAAGGTGTTGTTTAAAAGTTTCCTCCAGTCCCGGGATCTTGGCATGGTCTTCCTGGGCCATGGCCGCCATTTTTTGCTGCAAAAATTCAATTTCGGCATCTCGTTTCAAAACTTCAAACCGTGCATCCACGGTATGTATCCGATCATGGATCGTTTGTAGTTTTGTTGATTTATCAATTACATATTCAGGAGTTACCACCTTGCCGCAATCGTGCATCCAGGCCGCGATGCGCAGTTCGTAGAGATCCTCTTCAGTAGGGCAATAATCTTTCAACACCCCCACCTGGCTGCGTCCTGCCGCTCTGGCCAACATTTCCGTCAACACCGGAACCCGTTCACAATGACCACCGGTATAAGGGGATTTGTCGTCGATGGCGTTGGCAATGGCCTGGATAAACGCTTCAAACAATTTTTTCAGGTCTTCGATCAGACGCTGCGTCGTCATCGCAATAGCCGCCTGGGAAGCCAAAGACTCGGCCAACTGTTGATCGGCCTGGGTAAACGCCCTGATGACCCCGGTCTGAGCCTCCTTGGCATTGATCAGTTGCAATACGCCAATGATTTCGTTTTCGTGGTTTTTCAAGGGAACGGTCAAAAACGATTTGGAACGATATCCGGTCATCTGGTCAAACTTTTTTGTTCCTGCAAAATCAAACCCTTCCGCCTCATAAGCATCGGGAATATTGATGGTGCAATCCCTAAGTGCCGCAGCAGCGGCGATCATTTGCAGATTGGGCTGTCCATCCTTATAGAGGGGCAGGGCGGGGAAGGGAATATCGATGCCTGTGGTTCCTCCCATGGCAATATTGAGCGAGTCGGTACGGATGATCTCAAACCTCAGGGTGCTTTCTTCGGTCTTGGTATACAGGGTGCCGGCATCCGCATTGGTCAGATCCTTGGCCCCGAGAAGTATGTTTTCCAATAATTTTTTAGTATCTCTTTCCGAAGAAAGGGCAATACCCAACTGATTGAGCTTGTCCACTCTGGCCAACAGATAGGCCACATCCTGCGCGTCAGTCTCAGTCGCAACCCGAGGGGCAAAGTCACTGTCTTGCGTTGATCGTCTGTTTTTCGTCATGAACTTCTCTGTAGCAAGCTTCTCTGTATCTTTAACCCACCCATGTTTTTTCCCGGCCAAACAGACAGACTGCGGGGTGACGTGACGATTCAGCCGCAAGTATATACAGGTTCAGCCTGTTTTTCACCAGCCAAATGCCGCATAATCCGGCAGCATCAAACAACGCGACGGAAGGTGAAAAGCATAGGGCAGTGTCGGAGGATAATCCATTTCGCCGTATTTTTTCAATCTTCTTGTAACTGGGTTGTAACATTAAATGGTGACCGTTAATCGGTATTATATCCAGAATCAATAATCATGCCAATTCATGGATAAATCTTGACTTGGTTTGCCCTCTGCGAGAATTTGACATAACGTTCCTTATGCGACCAGGATGTTCCAGTCCGGACCCTGGTTTCAAAGCCTTGAGACAAGTCGCATAAGATGTATTATGTTAAATCGAACCCAGCCACAAAATATCCGGAGCTTCAGTTCAATAACATGGGCACCAATATCTTTCGGCATGTCTTGCCGTCATCTATCGATGGGATTAAGATCCCAACCCTTGGACTGGGCCTTGAAATGGGAATAATGGAAGATTTCGGTATCTCTAGCCGTTTCTTGTCCATCATGGCCAAACTTCCCGGATGCGTAGATGTTTCTCTCGACAGCATCCCGCAATCCCGCGCAGAAACTCCCGGAACCCGTAGAAGTTTCCATTATTCGTTGCGTGTTCGGAAAACCATTGAAAGTGCCTTCTCATGCGTCCCATTTTGGTCACAAGTGCTTTGCCCTACGCCAACGGTTCCATTCATTTGGGTCACTTGGTGGAATACGTCCAAACCGACATCTGGGTCCGTTTTCATAAAATTCGTGGTCGTGATTGTCTTTATTTTTGCGCCGACGACACCCACGGAACCCCTATCATGATCCGCGCCCGCAACGAAGGTATCACTCCAGAAACCCTGGTCAAAAGAATTCACGCCGAACATGTTGCGGATTTTCGGGATTTTTTGATCGGATTCGACCATTATCATTCCACCAACTCCGAAGAGAACAGAATACTCAGCGAAGAAATTTATGTCACAAATCGCAACGCCGGTCACATCCACACCGAAGCGGTCATGCAGGCTTATTGTGTCAAGGATGGCATTTTTCTCCCGGATCGATTCATCCGTGGCAACTGTCCGGCGTGCGGTGCGCTGGACCAGTATGGGGATGCGTGTGAATCCTGTTCTGCCACCTATTCCCCTCTTGACCTGAAAGAGGCGCATTGTGCTTTGTGTGGTACGTCTCCGGAGCAACGGGAATCGGAGCACTTTTTTTTCAAGCTGGGTGATTTCGAGCCTTTTTTACGGGAATGGACCCGATCGGGGGCTTTGCAGGTTCAGATGGCCAACAAACTTTCCGAATGGTTCGATGCGGGTTTAAAGGCGTGGGACATTTCCCGGGACGGCCCCTATTTCGGCTTTGAAATCCCTGATGCTCCGGGAAAATTTTTCTACGTCTGGCTGGATGCCCCTGTAGGCTACATGGCGGCGTCTTTGAGTTATTTCAGGCAGCACGGGATGGATTTTGACCGCTACTGGCGCGATCCCGATCAGACCGAAATTTATCATTTCATCGGCAAGGACATCCTTTACTTCCATACCCTGTTTTGGCCCGCCATGCTCAAGGGGGCGGGATTCCGGACACCTACGGGGGTATTCGCCCATGGTTTTCTGACTGTCAACGGTCAGAAAATGTCCAAATCACGGGGGACGTTCATTACGGCCAGGGACTATCTGGAGCAACTCGACCCCGAATATTTGCGTTATTATTACGCCACCAAACTGGCCAAGGGGGTGGATGACATCGACATGAACCTGGACGACTTTGTTTTGCGCGTCAACTCCGACCTCGTTGGCAAGGTCGTCAATCTGGCTTCGCGCACTGCCGGCTTCGTCCACAAACATTTCCAGGGTCGGCTTTCCGGCGACTATCCCGAAGATCAGGGATTGTTCCAATTATTCTTAACGGAAGCCAGATCCATTGCACAACATTATCACGAGCGTGAGTTTTCCAGGGCGATGCGGGCCATCATGGCATTGGCTGACAAGGCCAATCGTTTCGTTGAAGAAAAGGCTCCTTGGGCGTTGGCCAAGGAAAACCGGATGGAAGAATTGCAGGATACCTGCACGGTTGCTTTGAATCTTTTTCGTCTGTTGATGGTTCAGTTGCATCCGGTGCTTCCTGCCATGGCAGAAAAAACGCGGGTATTTTTAAACCTGCAAGACATGAACTGGTCAACAACTTTGCTTCCCATTTTCGGGACCGCCATCCAGCCGTTCAGTCCGTTGATGCAGAGGGTGGATGTCAAGAAAGTTCAGGCGATGGTGTCTGCTTCCCGGGAGATGGATTCTGTTCCCGCCGTCACATCTTCTGCTGTTGTTCCGGAGGAAAAAGATATTGGCATCACCATGGAGACTTTCATGGAGGTTGACTTGAGAGTAGCCAAAATCACCCATGCTGAAACTGTGGAGGGTGCGGACAAACTGTTGCGGTTGGTTTTGGATGTTGGTCCTTTGGGGGTGCGTAGTGTTCTGGCTGGGATACGTGCATTTTATACTCCCGAGAGTTTGCTTGGCCGTTTGGTGGTATTGGTAGCCAATTTGCAACCAAGGAAAATGAAGTTTGGAGTTTCCGAAGGGATGGTACTTGCTGCGGGGGATGGGAGTGGAAAATTGTTTCTTATTGTTCCTGATTCTGGGGCTGAACCGGGGATGCGCGTCAAATAGAAACGCTGCCATGGCAGGCGACAAGGAAAGATAAAATATTGTGGGAGTCTGGCTGATCCTAACCAGTTGGGGTGTAACCGTTCACCCCTCCTTGACAAAGCTGGCATGTTAATGAGAGTTTGAACGTGATGTTTTGGAGGGACTTTGGATTTACTGAGCCAACGCCATGACCCTGAGTGACCACGATTTGCGCCAACTGGATGAGTCCTATATGGGATTGCTGGCGCATGACCAGTTGATGGCGTTGTCGCTCAAACTTTTGGCCGATCTCAAGGTCGCCCGTGATAGACTCAATCCGCCTTTGCCGGCCATTGCGGCTGCTTTAAGAAGGATGTTGCCTTCCGTAACCGATCGTTTTTCCGGTCCAAAAATGGGGGGGGGTGAACGGATACGTTGGGGTTTGGGGGGCGTATACCTAATTTTTTTTGTTCTTCCCCGAAGAAAATGATGTTTAAAATTTCTGTAACTGCCCAGGTACCCTGTTTAGGATGAGAAATGGTCCCAAAACTCTGAAAAACTTGATAAAATTTTGGATAGGCAAAATCGCGCTCACACTAACAATCTTTAGTAATCTATTGATATTTCAATATGATAGCTCAAGACGCCTTATAGTTCCAAAAATTTACAGGCAACGTCAACCTAATAAATTCAAACTGTTACACCAACGATTGGTACCTGGGCAGTTACAAATTTCTTTTGGCTCTAGTGATTGAGGTCGGAAATGAAAGCCGCTGTAACAAAAACTTTTAACGTTTTGCTGGCCGAACCTAGCTATGATCGACGCTCCCCGAGTCCTTTGGCCACGCCTGTTGCAATTGGGCGAATCGCCATGTATGCGCAAAAAATCTTGCAAGGACGCGTGCGCATCACCCTGGTGAAAAAAATCGAGGACTTCTTTGGCAGCCTTGATAAATACACCTTCCAGGTAGCTGGCTTTGGACACTACGTCTGGAACGCTAACTTGTCGCACTTCTTAGCCACTCATCTGAAAAGCCTACAACCCCAATGCGTTATCATATTTGGCGGGCCTCAACTGCCCATCGATCCCTGGCTGCAAGAAGCGTACGTACGGCAACATCCCCAGGTAGATTTTTATGTGGAAAAAGAGGGCGAGATACCCTTTGCCAACCTTTTGGAACGCTTGGCCTTCCACAACTTTGCCGTCGAACCCGTGAAAGCCGAAAATGTAAAAAGCGTGCGATGTGTCACGGAGCAAGGCCACTTCCTGGCTGCCGATCTCGAAGAACGAATATCCGCCCTGGATGAGATCCCCTCCCCTTATTTGTCAGGAATCATGGACATCTTCATGGCACAGGGATTCACCCCCATGATGGTCAATAATCGGGGCTGCCCTTTCAAATGTCACTTTTGCGGCGAAGGAGATCGCCACTTCTCTCGGGTATATGCCCACTCCAAGGAACGTCTAGTGGAAGAGTTCGAATATATTGCAAATAAGATGGTTGGACACAAGCAGCTACCCTTCTCCGACCACCTTTACTTTTCCGACAGCAATACCGGAATGTACAAGGATGATCTGACTTGGGGTGTCCAAAAACGGCCTTTTTGGTGCAGTTTCCTTGTCCGGGATCTGGGCTTCGTTAACGATTTTATGATTGTTTCGTAAGTCGATTTTTCGTAT
>JACSDG010000188.1 GCA_015660855.1 Magnetococcales bacterium | reverse complement strand
TCCTGACTTTCGCCACGAGACCATTCGGGTGTTTCGGGATCTTGGTTTTCAATTTATTTCGTTGGACCTGGAAGGTTTTGCCAGTGGTCGGCTCAATCGTTTGGTGTTGGAATGATCCAGGCATGCGTAAGGGCATGGTGGGTTTTCTTGGTACACGTATCGGAAAAACAAAGTTTGGCAAAAATTAACGAAACAAAAAAAGTGAATATTTCTCACGTTTTTGATCAGGAAGAACCTATCCGGTTATTCATCAAAGCTGGTCTGGAAAGCTTATGTTAAAGTATAAAGGAATATCCAAGTAAGTTGGTTGCATCGTTAAAATTTGAACCCCCATTAATTGTGCAGTGGTGATATAATTCAGGGGTGCCTCAGCAGCAAGACGGGTCTCAACCGATTGTCCGTTCCATGAATAAGTCATTTGATTATGTGTCGCCACAAAGGGCAATATCCCCATTTGCTTAAATTGGGCGGCCAATCGGTTCTGCATAGCGCGCAGAAAAGAGTTGGTATTAAGTATTCGTACCATGTGGCCTCCATAGCTGCACTGCCGGGTTTCCATACGAAAATCTATTTCAGAAAAGGATAGTCGGATGACATGTTCTGCAGGAACTTCCAGGATAACAACCTGCGCCATCGGATCTTTGCGCGAAAAAACCGCCAGTGCTGAAAGAGCCAAATCTTCCGATGGAATGGAGATTTCAAAGATGATTGATCCGTTATGGATGATATACCCAACATTTTTGCCATGATACCGAACAAAATCTACCTGATATTTAGATCTCTGTATGTTTTCAAGAAGAGAATGCCAATAGTTTGAAGAGCGTGTTATTCTTCCAAAACAATTCTGATAGGATTCTTCGTACCATGGTGCGCATTGATCAATATCTTCTAGACATGCTGCAACCAATTCAATTTCGATCTTGTGGCTACGTTGCAGATCACGGCTGGAAACAATGAATCTATTGTAACTAGACATTCCAAAGAAACTGAATTGATTGTAATAATAGTCTACCGCACGGCGACCAAACAGCAATGTAAAATCAAAATTGCGGCTCTCAATTATCTCCAAGACCTTGTTCATGAGGAGTTTGGAAAGCCCCTTCCCCTGCCACGAAGGTTCGATGCAGACACTGGAAATTCCGGCGCAGGAAAACGGTTGTTGGGCTCGATGGATTATGCGGGGGCACAAGCGTACGAGGCCAATCACACTGTTGGGGCAATCGGAAATAATAATAATATTTTCAGGCGTTACTGGGCTAAAAGAATCCCACAGGCTGATTTTTGCCTTTTCATAAACGCTGGCCTCCTGGCCAATGATCCGCCCAAAAACTTTGGCAGCAAGATGTCGAGCGGCTTCAACTTCCTTCCAATCGCGCGCACAACCGATGTACATCAGTGCCTCTCGGAAAGAATGGCAATGGCCTGACCAAGCCGCTCCCTGGGCATGCCCTGATGAATGGGCAGGGGAAATACCTTGACCAGTTCGCGATTTCCGTCCGGATGGACGCGCTCAATGTGTCGAAAGCCGGACTCCATTCCAAGGGTGACCAGTTTGTCGGCTGTGATCTGGTTGATTTCCACAGGAACAACGCAAGGAAGTCGGTCGGGAAGTAGGGGCAGCCAGTCCGGCTTGAACCTGCTTACCAATGCCAGCTTTTCCTTTCGATCAGCAATGAACTCTGACCATTGACTAAGTAGCAAGAATACTTCTCCCGTTCCCCATCGCGATAACGGGCCGAGACCGCTTTCAACTCCAAACCAATAGACCAGAGCGGGAGGGTAGAATCGCTTCATGGTGCGTAAAAACCACTGAAATCCACTGCTTTTCCTGCTGTTTCTTATTTTCCGTAGTCTCACGGCCTCATCCATATGGCGGCACCAAACCACGCCGCCGCCGAGGGATCCAATCAACTTGGAGAGAGACCAAATCTCAAAATCTCCTCCAGAACGAAAAAGCTGGGCTCCTGGAACGCAGAAGGAGTCAACCGCATCTTCAACGATTGTTTGCCCCGGGATTGGCCCATCCTGGACGTATCCCCACTGATGATAAACAACCCGCGTCGAGGCATTTAAAGCCCCCGTTCCCGTCGAAGGAGTGGCTACCCGGGCCACGGCATCAAACACACACCGACTCGCATAGGGAAACACCCCTACCGCATCTGGACGGCTAAGGCCAAGGCTTTCCAAAACAATGACGAGTCCCACGCGTCCACTTGATACGAGAACAGGATGACCTGCTGGAAACATCAATCCCAGCTCCCGTTCAATGTCCGCCGCCGACCCATGGGAAAACCATCCGCGGATGGATCTGGCAATATTTTCTTCAGGCCAGAGAAAGATCGGTTTCTGCATTTGCCAGTTTCACTTCTACCGGTTCCTAATGAGGGAATTGCAAAATTCCGGAAACGTGCCGGATTTTCCATTTTTACGGTTTGTCCCCGAGACGCCCGTGGCTCTTTTTGGCATAATTGGATTTGTAATAGGAAGCCGACAGCACAGAAAGGACTACGTCAACGACGTTCTTACGAGACAGTCTATCGATGTTTTGGCTGGCAGTCCAGGGAAATCTCCTGGATCCGTGAGTTCCCACCAACGAAAAATTCATAAAAACTTTGAATTTTAACGTTAATATTGTATAATTTCATCCGTCTCTAGAACTCACCCGAAGGTGGATATGTAACGGTTCATCATTGAGCAATCAGATCAAGAATATTACACACTGAAGGGCGGTTTGGCTTTGGTTGGGTCGTGTCTTAATCGGTTTGTGAACCTGGACAGAGCTTTGAAGAAATCAATGCCTTTGCGGCATGGGATTTCTCATGCTGATGTAATTAGGAGTTATCTTGGTCTGCTCTGTCAGGGGGAGAGTGATTTTGATGCGATCGCTCAACATGATAAAGATGAATTTTTCCTTAAATCTATTGTAATTGACAGAGTTCCTTCAGTTTCTCGACTGCGGTAGCGTATGGGTGAAGGTACGGCGGTCTGGATACCTGTGATTCAGAACCTTTCAGTAGATCTTTTTCGGAAAGCGGGGGTGACGGTTACCCCTTTGGCAACAGGTCATGCGGCCATCGATATGGATGTTTATTCGATGGACAACTCTGGAACGAAAAAGGCCGGAGTGTTACGTACTGACATGGATTATGATGGCTACGCTCCCATTGTGGTCTCCCTCGGTGAGACCAATGGGAGGAGAATCGACCGGGTAAGCGGGTTTCGGTGTTCGGCGTGTTCGAGGAACCTGTCGTAGATGGGGAAGCCTACTGCTTCCGCCGCGTCATGCGGATAACGGAGCGTACAATCGACAAAGCTGGACAGGGCTTCTGATTCCTGAGATCACCATTGAGGGTTGGGGCAAGGGGTAAATGCCTCGTTTGAAGAACGAGACACGGGAGGGCTTTCGCAGAAAATGCTACACATAACATATTATATTGTTTTTAAAATTTTTTATATTGTTTTTTATAATGCAGTCACAGAAAAACGCTTCTCGTCAGCAGTAATTGACTGACCTCCGCTCGCGGTTCGGGCAATTTGAGAGTTCTTCACGAGGGAAATCACGGATCCAGGGGAATGTGATGTAACATGGTGGGAGGATAATGGGAGGTCGTTGATTTTTTGGTTTTGCCTTTGGTTTTGCTCTTGACTTTTTTTTGCCCAAAGGGCAGCATGCTTAAGGCTAAAGATGGTGGTTATGGACATAAGGAACCTATCCGGATCCTGAGGAATGGGCCTGTTCCATGCAAGGATAATGGCGAATTACTTTCTCGAAATCCGGGCCTGTTCGCTCTCAAGATTTGGAATTTGGTTATTACGATGCCGGTTGCTTTGCCTTTATTAACTCCTCTCGTGTCCTGCGTGAAACTCCCCCAGATGATCGGGAATTTGTTGGATGTGTATTGCCGAAATGGAAAGCAATAGACATCGATGATGCCGAAGATTGGACCTTGGCAGAAGCTGTTTTTCGGGGCGTGCTCGCATCGCGTTCTTAAACTTTACTTTATGGCTCTTATCGGTATCAGACATGACAAAGATATTGCGTTTCGGGGATTCTGGATTTTCTGAAAAATGGGATCAATTATGGTACTCCGTTGACAGTCGGTACCCTCTCTACTCCTCGGCCAGCATGGCCTACTATCGTGAATATTCGGGCGTTCAAGGTTGGGACGACATCTCGTTTGTCATCTGTCAGGGAGATCTCCCTGTGTATGGGGTTTTAATGGCCCTGCACAAGGACGGTAGCGGCAAGAACAACGTTTCGGCATTTGGCATGCCTGTTTATGCTATCGCGCGACCTGAGTTGGAAATGACACGTCGAGGAAGGGAACACAAACTTCTTAAAGCGGAAATAGAACGGATCCTTTGTGAACTGGCACCCGCCAGGGTGTTGTTCCAGGACTATTTTGTTTGTCAACTCTCCGATCTTGGAGATATTTTATTGCAAAACGGTGGGGTTGCGTCGCCTTTATTCACCCAGGTAGTAGATCTTACGGTCGGTGAGGAAATGCTTCGCCAGGGGCTAACCAAGAGTTACAAATGGTGTGTCAATTGGGGCCTGAAACACCTGAATTTAACGGTTCTTGACTCAAATTCGATGAAGATGGAGGATATGGAGTCCTTTCGCCAACTTCATATCGAAGTCGCTGGTCGTGAAACTCGAAGCCTTCAAAGTTGGGCGTTGCAATACGAGATGGTCAGAAGAGGCGAAGCCTTCGCCGTGTATGGAACAATCGCCGGAGAGTTGGTCACGGCAGCCCTGTTTGTTTATTCTCCAACATACTGCTTTTACGGAGTAAGTGCATCAAAGCGAACGACGCAAGACAAATTGTTGTCCCACGGTGTTCTGTGGAAAGCCATGTTGCATGCATCCTCCTTGGGGATCACTCAGTTTGAGACTGGAAGACAAGACTACCCGCGACAGGGGGATCCTGTGCCGACTTCAAAGGAACTTGGTATCAGTTCTTTTAAGCGTGGTTTCGGTGGGGATACGTTCGTTTATTTGAGCATTGTTCTTGACGTACCTGCCGACCATAGTTTTTCCGTTGCTGTTGCGTAATGGAAACTATTCAGCCCCTGCCTGTAAATATTCGGCCATCACCGCTGGAAAACTCGTGGAGCAACCCTCCAAAATTGAGGAAGGATACCAATTTATAAACAAAGGATTTTCACAATTGTCGCAGGCATTTGCCCTGATTCAGGCGACGCAAAAAAACGTGAATATTTTTTACGTTTTTGATGAGGAAGAACTTACCCGGAAACCTTTAATTTCAGGGACGCCCGAATTTCTTCTGTAATTTTTGTTATTTATCGTATTAATCGATGGGGTCGTCTGGTTGGTAATCCCGTTGGGCTGGAGTTCCCAACAGGCTCCAATAGTCCATGGGTGATCGTCCCCCGCCTGGACGTTTGATGGCAAGGTTGTTGGCATCG
>JACSDG010000032.1 GCA_015660855.1 Magnetococcales bacterium | reverse complement strand
ATTTTTGCGGGGGTCCGGGGGGGATCATCCCCCCCGGCGGAGGTTTGGAGGCAGAGCCTCCAAGGTTTTTCTTTTGACTTTGACTTTGATTTTGATTTTACTGCCCCCCAAGGGGGGGGCTAGGGGCGCAGCCCCAGGGTTTTGATTTTGTTTCTTTGCCCGAAGGGCATCATGTTCTTTACGATGCATCCCCCCCCCCTCGTTTGCTTTTCGCAATATCAACCGAACATTATCTCTGTCGTGATTTTCGGTTGATTTCTTTTGATTTCAGGTGTTCTTCCTGAAAATATTTAAGTTCTGTTTGGGCGATTTCGTGTTCGCGCTCCGACGGAGGAAAGCGACTCACCGCCTCTTTGTAATGAAAGATGGCCATTTTTTCGTCCATAAGCAGGGCGTAATGCCGGGCCATGGCCAGGTGGGCGTGGCCCAACCGGTCGCGTTGGCCCTCAACAACTCCAAGCTGATATTGATATATGGGTACGGTAGGTTTTTCTACGGTCAGTTTACGCAGCAAGCGTGCTGCCTGCTCCAGTTTCCCCCCTTCGTTCAGGCTGATGGAGAGGCGGTAGCGCAAATCTGGATTATCGGGTCTGTAGGTCAGGGCTTGGGAAAAAATTTGTTCCGCGATTTCCGGCTTGCCGTCATCGAGAAGCAACAATCCTTTTTCCCGCAGCAGATAGGGATCTTTGGGGAGGCTTAAGAGAAGTGAATCAATCAGCCCGTGGGCCTTTTTGGTTTCTCCGGCATAGCGATGGACGAGAGCCAAACCGTAGCGGGCGGGCAGGTCATTGGGATTGATTCCAAGGCGGGTCTGGAAAAAGGTTTCCGCCTTTTTTGGGTCGGTTTCCGTGGAGGCGATCAGGTAGGCCTGAACCCTTTTAAGGGCGATGGGATCTGTTTTAGGTTTTTGGGTTGTATTGGGGGTGACGCTGGCAGCGGTGCGTTCGGCGTCAAGAACCCGTTCCATACTCAGGGGATGGGTCAGGAGATAGGGTGCGGGGAGACTGGCCTTGCGTTGTTCCCCGAGGAGATGGTTGAGAAAGCTGGCCATGCTGCCTGGGTTATAACCCGCATTGGCCAGGTAGTGGACGGCGAGCCGGTCGGCTTGGCTTTCTTTTTCCCGCATGGAGTCCAGCATGACGGACTGGGCAGCGGCCGAACTACCCACCAAGGCTGCTTGAGAGATGCTGCTGTTGCCAGAGGCAACCCCGGCGGCCAGACCGACAACGGAGGCGAGCAGGGCTTGAATGGAGATCGATTGCATTTCCCGTTGCAGACGCATGTAGTGTCCGGCGGAAAGGTGGGCGATTTCGTGGGCCATGACGCTGGCCAATTCTTCGGGCGATTCGCATTGATCCAACAGACCGCTGTTGAACACCAGATGGCCATTGGGCAGGGCCATGGCGTTGATCTGGCTGTTGAGAATGACATGAAACTGGACCGATTCTGCGGTGAGTCCAGCCGCCTTGACCAAAGGTTTGCCAATAGATTCAAATAATTCTACAATTTCCGGACTGTCGAGGACGATGACCGAGGATTGTTTATCGGGAGTGTCGGCGTGGACGGTGATGCTCAGGGTAAGGTAGACGCACAAAAATAAAATGGACCAGAGGGGGGGCCGGGTTATCTTTTTGTGGATGGGGATGTTGCCAGTCAGCATGGGGGATACCTCCTGAACTGCCGAAGAAAAAATCAGGATTTTTGTGTGGTCAAGGTTTTGTTTGCCGGGGTTTTGGATAATTAGGCATGTTTATTGCTTTCGACTATTGAGTGGGCCGCGCAAGGTTGAGCACAGGTGCGCAGCCATATTGGCCTCGGACAGGCCGGTTTTCCATGGGGGAGGTGCGGTCGTCTTCGCGTCGGTTTGAGCATCATTCTACCCATTGCCAGGATTTTTGCGAGCATTAATCATGAAACGGGGGTATCTTTTCGTGGGTGCGGTTTGTAAAACGGGAGGAGACCGGGGATCATGAACCGTTTTCAGCGTCTGGTTGATTTGCGCCGTATTCGCGAGGAGACGGCGGCTATGGCCTTGGGCAAGATTCAGGCGGGGATTCAAAAAATTCAGGAGGAAATGGCGGGGTTGGACCGGGAAACCGCAACCGAGAAACATTTGGCCAAAGAGAATCTTGCTTCCGGTTGTGCCCTTCCGCCACAAATGTATGAAGATTTTTTTCGCGGCCAGGTATGGCGTCAGCGCCGGATGGAAGAGCGAAAATCCAGGCTGCAAGTCGAGGCTGAAGCGGCGAAGCAGGCGTGGTATGGTGCCAGAACCTTGTTGCAGCAGGCAGAAAAGTTGGCGCAGAAAGATGATCAGTTGCGGAAAAAGGGTGAGCGGCGCAAGGAGGCGAAAGAGTTGGATATGATTGGCGTTCTGGGTGCTTCAACGTTGGAATCTTGAAAATTGGCCAGTTGGCAGGAGGAATCCTTGAATCACAAAGGCTGGGGCCATTGGGCTGGTTTGGGCGTTGTGAGTTTGGCGTTGGTGTTTTTGTGCGGCTCCCAGAGTTGGGCGGCGGATGATGGGAAAGTGGTGCAGGATCCTCTGCGCCTCCTGGAATCCTTGGAGAAGCGCCGTATTCAACTGGATGAGCAGGCCAAAAAACTGGAAATCCGTGAGCAGGATCTCAAGCGTCTTGAGGAAAAGCTGGCTGGGCGCATTGATGCCATGGAAAAACTTCGTGATTCCATTCGCGGTGATCTGGAACGGGAAAAACAGTTGGATGATACCAGTGTTTCGCGATTGGGTCGGATATATTCCAAAATGAAGCCAGGGGCCGCCGCTGAGGGACTTAAATCGTTGGATCAAGAGGTGGCCGTCCAGGTTATGAGGGTGATGCCGGAGAAGCTGGTCGCCAAAATCCTCAATAAAATGGACCCACTGTCGGCTGGAAGATTGGCGGACGAGTTGGGGATGCCGATTGCCGATAAAAGGCGTCGTGGTGAATGATGGCATTTAAAATAATTTTGCCAAACTTAGAACCGACATGCGCTATGCAACACCGTCACCGCTGCAACCATTCCGTTGGATGGTGAATGACGGATACCAGGTATCCACTGGGTCTAACTGAAAGCTTCTTGGAAAATATATATGTTTTTCAAAATGTTAGACCATGTTCGCTTGAGCGAAGTGGCTACCTGGTTTTACATAATGCTTCCAAGTTGAAAAAAATGTTCAAGACATGGAAAGATTAACCGATAAGAGTAGTGAGTGCAGGGAGCTGGTTGACGGTCAATCCTTTAACGCCATTCCCCTGCCACTTTGCTGCTGTTTTGTTAAGGTTGCCGGGGTGCAAAAAAATGTTTAAGGTTTCTTCCAGGCAACCGATAAGAAGGTGAAGTAAGGGATGTCGCATTGGGTAGCAACGGCGACATTCGCGCTGGCAGGATGCCGCGCATGGGGTTCGGGCCTTTGTCCCGAACGCCAGAAGAGGGAATACGGGCTAGGGTTGGCCCGAACTTGAATGAACAACCCACCTCCAGCCACGGACGGGTCATGAAACGGATTTATTCCGTATTCGGGAGGTGACACTGCCATGTTTACTTTTATCCCCACCCAAGGTCAGTTTTTTCCAAGACCACCTGGAATCCGTTCTGCGTCTGTGTATGAGGCGAGCGGGCCGGGACCCATGAAATGGTCCATCCTTAAGGTTTCTGACAAGTCCGACGGCACTTGCCAAGGGAACCAAAATCCAACGTGTGTGTTTCGCAGCAGGTTTCTGGAAGTTTGGTTTGAATCCAGATCGGGGCGGGGAGTGTGGTTTGCCCTGAGCGATAGAAATGATTAATGTCAAGACAGTCTGTCTTATTGGGCAGCTGGGGAAGGCTTGGTTACGTTTGTATTATTTAAGGTATTTTATGTGCGAGGGTATGATGTCGGCCCGCGATAAAAAGAACGGCATTGGTTTCCAGGGAAGGCAATATAAACTTGGATCATGAAGATCCTGAGTATGGAGAAAAAAGATGGCACTCGCAGTCAACACCAATATGGCGTCCATCAATGCACAACGGCATTTGCTTTCTTCAACCGGGGCACTGGGAAAGACGTTTGAAAGACTTTCCTCGGGGTTGCGGATTAATCGTGCGGCGGACGATGCCGCCGGCCTGTCGATTTCGACACGGATGACGTCACAGGTTCGCGGGATCAACCAGGCCATTCGCAACGCCAATGATGCGATTTCCGTGGTGCAGGTTGCCGATGGTGCTCTGGAAGAGACGACCAATGCGTTGCAGCGAATCCGGGAGCTGGCGGTCCAGGGGGCCAACGATACCTTGATTGCCGGGGATCGTGAGGATTTGCAGAGGGAAATCAACCAATTGGTTTACGAGGTGCAGAGAATTTCCACGCAAACCGAGTTTAATAACCAGAAGGTTGTGAACGGTTCGTTTTCGGCCAAAAAGTTTCAGGTTGGACCGGATGGCGGTCAGACCATCATGTTGAGCATCACCAAGGCCAGTGTAGCGGCATTGGGTGTGAATTCGGCCAATGTCAAGCTTTACAGTGCTGGTGCGACAACGGGAGCGCAGATGCAGTCGATGGCCAATGTTTTGATCTCCCGGGTTGATTCGGCGTTGGATTCGGTTTCCGACATACGTTCCAAGCTTGGTGCCTTTCAAAACCGGTTTGACGCGGTCATCGCCAATTTGAGCAACGTGGTGGAGAACACCGAGGCGGCTCGTTCGCGCATTTTGGATGCTGATATCGCTTATGAGACGGCCAACTTGACCAAGAATGCCATTTTGCAGCAAGCGGGAACGGCAATTTTGGCGCAGGCCAATCAGCAACCGCAGATTGCCCTGCAATTGCTGGGATAAGGGTGATTGCTGGAATTCGAGGGTATGAGGCCGGCCCGCGTTAAAATGATCGGCCTCGATTTCCAGGGAAGGCTTTACGAATTGGAATCGTGATGATTTCAGGCATGGAGTAAATACAATGGCACTCGCAGTCAATACCAACATGGCGTCCATCAATGCCCAACGGCACTTGCTTTCTTCAACGGGCGCGCTGGGAAAAACTTTTGAAAGACTTTCATCGGGGTTGCGGATCAATCGTGCTGCGGATGATGCGGCGGGCATGTCGATTTCTACACGGATGACTTCGCAGGTTCGTGGAACCAACCAGGCGATTCGCAATGCCAATGATGCTATTTCCGTGGTGCAGGTTGCCGATGGTGCTCTGGAAGAGACGATTAATGCGTTGCAGCGGATCCGGGAACTGGCGGTCCAGGGGGCCAACGACACCTTGATTGCCGGGGATCGTGAGGATTTGCAGAGAGAGATCAATCAGTTGGTCAACGAGGTGCAGCGGATTGCCACGCAAACCGAGTTTAACAATCAAAAGGTGATCAACGGTTCTTTTTCTGCCAAAAAGTTTCAGGTTGGCCCGGATGGCGGGCAAACCATCATGTTGAGCATCACGAAGGCCAGTGTGGGTGCGTTGGGTGTCAGCACGAACAATGTCAAGATATACAGCACTCCTGGTGGCGTCATGACCGATGCCAGGATGCAACTGCTGGCCAATAGTTTGATTTCTCGGGTTGATTCGGCGTTGGATTCGGTTTCCGACATACGTTCCAAGCTTGGGGCTTATCAAAACCGGTTTGATGCGGTGATTGCCAATTTGAGTAGCATTGTGGAAAACACCGAGGCAGCTCGTTCGCGCATTTTGGATGCCGACATCGCTTACGAGACGGCCAACCTGACCAAGAATGCGATTTTGCAGCAGGCGGGGACGGCGATTTTGGCGCAGGCCAATCAGCAACCGCAGATTGCGTTACAGTTGCTTGGATAAAAGTGCCAGGATCACGAGGGTAGGAGGCCGGCTCGCGTTAAAATGAACGGCCTTGGTTTTCAGGGAAGACTCTAATAATGGGAATCATGAAGATTCCAACTGTGGAGTAACGACCATGGCACTCGCAGTCAATACCAATATGGCGTCTATCAATGCCCAGCGGCACTTGCTTTCTTCAACGACCGCGCTGGGGAAAACTTTTGAGAGACTTTCGTCGGGGTTGCGGATCAATCGTGCTGCGGATGATGCGGCGGGTCTGTCGATTTCTACGCGGATGACCTCGCAGGTTCGTGGAACCAATCAGGCCATTCGCAATGCCAACGATGCCGTTTCCGTCGTTCAGGTTGCCGACGGGGCATTGGAGGAGACGACCAATGCGTTGCAAAGGATTCGGGAGCTGGCAGTTCAAGGGGCCAATGACACCTTGATCGCCGGGGATCGGGAAGATTTGCAGAGGGAGATCAACCAGTTGGTTTCCGAGGTGCAGCGAATTGCCACGCAAACCGAGTTTAACAATCAAAAGGTAGTGAATGGTTCTTTTTCGGCGAAAAAGTTCCAGGTTGGCCCGGATGGGGGTCAGACCGTCATGTTGAGCATCAGGAAGGCCAGTGTTGTGGCGTTGGGTGTCAATTCCACCAACGCCAAATTCTGGACTGCCACGGCTGGCCTTGCTTCAATGCAGACCATGGCCAACAGCCTTATTGCCGTGGTTGATAGTGCCTTGGATTCGGTTTCGGACATTCGTTCCAGACTTGGGGCCTATCAAAATCGTTTTGATGCGGTAATTGCTAATTTAAGTAACGTTGTGGAGAACACCGAGGCGGCTCGTTCGCGCATTCTGGATGCCGATATTGCTTTTGAGACGGCGAACTTGACCAAGAATGCGATTTTGCAGCAGGCAGGAACGGCGATTTTGGCGCAAGCCAATCAGCAGCCTCAGATTGCGTTGCAGTTGCTTGGATAGGTTAAGCCGGTGGGATAAACCAAGGGGTCTAGGCCCACGGATGAATGACAGGCTTTACCTCCAGCCAGGGAAGGAGAACGGCGAGAATAAAGGGAGATTCGCTTCCAGGAGGGTAGGAATATGGTGCTTGCAATTCACAACGATATTCCGTCCATGAACACCCAGCGCAATGTATTGCGCATGAACAAGTCGAGGGGTGGTGTTTTTGAAAGGATGGCGTCCGGACTGGAAATAAGTCGGACGGTTGATGATTCCACGGGATTATCCATCGGTGTTGGCATGACGGTGCGGATACGTGGAATCAACCAGACGATGCGCAACGCCAATGAAGCTGTTTCGTTGGTTCAGGTGGCCCAAGGGGCTGTTGAAGAGACGGCGAATGCGTTGCAGGAAATACGGAAGTTGGCGATTCATGCGGCCAACGATACGCAGGCCGCGGGTGAGCGGCAGGGTTTGCAGGATGGTGTGAATCGATTGTTGCAGGAGATTACCCGAATCGTTGGTGAATCCGAGGTCCATTCTCGGAGAGATGCAGGGGAGGGACCAGGGACGACGAAAAACGGCAGGGTGGGGGTTGATGGCAATCAGGCCATGGTGGATTCGATCAAGGAGGCGACGACGGCATCATTATTGAGCATGGGACGGGCGATACAAAATTCCACCCGTGGGCTGGGCAGTCTGAGCGTTGGCAATATTGACAGGGTTTTGAATTTGGTGGCCGACTTGGGTGCCCGGTTGGAGGACTATCAAGAGCGGATGAATGACTTGATCGCCGATTTGGGTGGTTGGGATCTGAGCACGGTGGGAATGGGTTTATACAAGTCTGGGGATGCGTTGCTTGTGGAAAAGGTGGCGTCGGTGCGGGAGATATTAAAGCAGGATCCCGAGGCGGCGATTCAGACTCAGGCCAACCAGGGTTCGCAAAGTGTTCTTGAGTTGTTGGGTGAGGTCAATTAGAGCCGGAAGCGGCCAGATGGCTGCCCCTTGGTCACCAGATGGCCAAGGGGCAGTGCGACGAGGAGATGTCAATGGAGAGTTCAAATGGTTTAGATATGCGGTCGGAGAGGGACAGGGTTGGTTCGGTCATGAAACTGGCTGCGGGCAAACTGCATCCAGGAATTGACCGGGGTGGTGGGTTTGATGCCGAGTTGGTTCGGGCGGAGGCCAGGGTGGACGCCAGGTCCTCGGTGGTGGAGAAGGAAAACCTGAAAGGTTTGGCCGATGAAATTACCCAGGCCTTGTCCGGATTCAAATCGTTGCGCTTGAGTATGGATCGGGAGTTGAATCAGGTGGTGGTTCGTGTCATGGATGCCCGCAGCAACCATGTCATTCGCCAGATTCCCGGTGAGCGCATGGTGGATCTGGTGAAGCAGATGCGTGATTTGGAGGGGGTGTTGTTGAAGGCCACAGCCTAAAGTACGGGATGCAAGCCCGGGATTGAAACAATCCCGGGCTTGGGTCGTGCTGGTCGGTGGGGCTGGCGTGTTTTAATAGTTTTGTTCGACGCTTATGATCGTCATTGGGACGATGGTTCTTTGCTTTTTGCGAACCATTGCGGTGCCCCTTGGCGGTTCGGCTTTTTACGTTGCGTCTGCATCAAAAAGGGTTGCCCCGGGAACGGACAAAAACCGAAAAATAAAATTCAACGGCTTGCGGGGGCGGCAGCGACACGAAAGCCTATATCGCGAGTTTGAACAAAGGCCGTTCCCAACAACAAGTCGCAACTAGCTTTGGCGGGGTTTGCCCAGGATCCGCCTATAAAGGCCTGTACGTTATCTCTGGGGATAATTGGATCCAACGGCGTCGATTCAAGATTTAGCGTTTCAGCTAGGCCACTGTTCCGGCACCATTCCCAAACATTGCCTGCCAGATCACAATGGCCCAGTGGACCGTCTCCCGCCGGATAAAGGCCCACCGGCGTTGGCTCGTCTATTTCGCTTTCCATGTAATTGGCCAGTTCCGGGGTAGGATCGTCATCTCCCCAGGGGTATTTGCAACGTGGCGATTGGGCAGAGATTTGCCACAAGGTTGTACAAGGGAGCCGAATGGTTTCGTTGCGCTGCGCACTTAACCATCGGCAATAGGCCATGGCTTCAAACCAGGAGACGCCGGTGACGGGTCGATTGGGGTGCTGCGTCTGGGAGTCCCAATTATTTGGGTTTTCCCATGATTTTTCTTTTGCCAGTGTCCAACCCGCATTGCACCACCAATGTGGTTCCCCGTAGCCCTCATGCTCCACAAACTGTTGAAATTCGTAGACTGTAACCAAATATTTTCCCAATTTCCAACCTGTTCCGGGAACCTCGATAAAATTGTTCCGGTTCAGGCGCGGATCTCCTCCCCGCCCCAAAGCCTCGGCGGCGGCAATACGTGTTTCAATGGGTACCTTGGCGGCCCCCTCTTTGGTAAAAATGCCGAGAGTCCGTTCCAATACATCACGGTAGACCTTTTCCACTTCCAACGTCGGTTTGTATTCAAAGGCCGGCAAGGGGGCCAACAATCGGCCCATGATTCCCGCCACCCGGGCATCGGTGTCCAGAGAGGGGTTTTCCCCACGCAGGTCCAGGACGTGTTTGAGCAACCGGTCTACCTGCCCCTGCCCCCCCTCCAGCAGGCATCCCGGAAAAAGGTCGATGGTCTCACGCCATTGCATATCGTCCAGCCTGTCCTGAACCCGTGGCCACCATTCTTCCATCCAGGCCAATTGCCGGGCGGCCAAAAATTCTTGAAAGGTCAAATGCCAAAAGCGGATCCGACCCTGCCCAACCTCTTCGATGATGCCGCTGAAAAGACATTCGGAACGCAGCCATTCCCGTCCCTTGTGCAAACGTTCTTCGGTCGATAACCCAGGGAAATCGCGGGCCACGAGGGGTTCTACCGCTCGGGCAGCCCCATCCAAATCCCACGTCGCCTGTTTTTTTCCCGATTTTCCTCCCATCATCGCCAAAGCGAGCCGGGAAAAAGCCCTGTCGGCAAATCCGTTGCTGAAATCCGCCTCTTTTCGCAACAGGGTTCGGGCTTCGATAAGCCAACGAATGACTGCCAGATAGACCCGGGATCGCCCTTCGGGCAACCGTCCCTCGTTCCAGTGTATTACGCACAGGCAGGTGAGCATGACCGGATTGGTAGCCATGCGGCGGATGGCGGAATTGTCCAGGATGGCTTTGCCAAGCAAATCTCCATAACGACCCGCCTCCCCGCCGGGGGGGGCACCAACCGGCAAATGATGAAAACAGGCAATCCATCGATCCAAAAACTCCCGGATTTCCTCTTTTCCAAAAGGTTCGATGATTCCATGATGGAACCCCATTCCCGCCATGAGTTCCACTCCGAAGGGGCGGCTGGTCAACACCACCCGGGTTTTATCCCAATGGCGGAGGGCATTTTGGACAATGGCGAAAACCCGGTTGCGGAGGCGGTCGTCCGTCACTTCATCCAGACCGTCCAGTAGCAGGACCACATCTCCGCGTTTTAGAAGATTTTCCCAATGGTTGCGCCACACATCGCTGCCCATGGCGTCGGAGTCGTGGTCCAGCAGATCCAGGAGACGGAAACGGTTATCGGCAGCCTGGGATTGACCTTTGGATAAATCATTCGCCAGTTCCGAAAGGCGCAGGAGCAAGGGGAGGGGAGGGGTGCCGCTGTCATCCAGGCCCAGGAAACGTTTGCGCCAGGAAGACGCATCGGGACAGTCCATCCCCAGGACATCTCTGGCCAGCATGGTCGCTGCCAGATGCAGAAACGTGCTTTTGCCCGCTCCCGGTTGCCCTTCGAGGAGCAAACGTGGGTGCCGGGGGAAAAGTTCGGCCAGGGATAGATGCTCGTTTTCCTCCTTCCCACTCCGACTGCGCAAAGTGGTAAAAAGATGCTCGACGGGATAGCGGTTGGCATTCTTTCCCCGACCCACACCGGAGCTGATGCCCATAAGATTGATATGATCGACGCGATCCAGGAGGGTGCGCAGCCAGGGGGACAGATCCACCGCTTCCGGGGGTGGTTGCGCCCCTTGGGCCAGGGGGCGGATCAGGATGCCCCTGGGATCTTCTTTCCCGAAAGAGACATCATGCAAAAATTCGGCACTGCCATCGCCGCGCAATTCCCGTTTCAAAGGCCATAGCTTGACCGTGTTAGAGATTTGAATCTCCCCCCAGGCATAGCCCATGCGTCGGCTTTCCTGCCGGGTGCCAAATTTTTCCAGACCAAAGAGGGATGCCCCTTGCAGATAACAACGCACCCTGCTCCCGGAGAAGGCGGTGGTTTCGGAGCGAAGGTTGTGCATGTGACCGTAGAGGCAGGCGAGAAATCGCTCCGGGGTATAAATGGTCTCAAAAAACCGGGAACGGGCCTCATCCGACAACCATTCGGGGGGATGGTGCATAAGCAGCAAAGCTGCCCGGTTTTCCAGTTGGCGCAGGGGTGAACCTCCTTCCGGGCCAGGACGGAGCAGGGTTTGCAGTTGTTCCGTGGCTATTTCCAGGCGTCCCCTGGCCGAACCATCGGTCAGAAATAACCAAGCCGAATTGAGTCCCACCACCGACAAAGGAATTTTCCCTGGCAAGTTGAGATGAACCAGCAGGTCTCCGGGAAAGTGGGAGGTGACGCAGGATACACCCTTGCGTTGCCGCAAAACGGGCAGAATGGTGCGCTCCAGCCATTCTTGATAGTTGGCGAAGAGGGGAGCCAGGTACGAGGCATCTTTTTCTTCCCAGAGGGTATCCAGCAGCAGGGCAATCGCAGGATCGTCCCGGCCTTTGCCAAATTTTTCCAGGACGGAATAGGGCAGGGTAGCCATCCCTTTGGGTCGCGAAAGATCGTGGTTTCCCGGGACGGGAATGATCAGGGGATCCTCCCGGCCTTCTTTTCGCAACCAACCAAGCAGTTCCGCAAGAAATTGGTCCAGGAGATGAAAATCACTGGCTTGGCCGCGCCAAGTCAAATCTCCGGTGATCAGGATGCAATCGGGAGGTCCCGATTGTTCCACTGCCGCAAGGATGCTCGTCTTGAATTCCTCATGCACCTGCCACCAAAGCGTCCTCCCAGGTGACCCCATGTGCAGGTCCGAAAGATGGAGCCAGCGTATGGGTCTTTCCAATGGGGGTGAAGTATATTTTTTATGAATGGTGGGTTCTGGTGGGCGCAAAACCTGAAAAAGTTTTTTATAATCGAGAAAAAGGGCTGCTTTTTCATCGATGGCCTGGGATTCGTCTATCTCCAGGGGGGGATGAGAATGGAGGACAAAAACCTGATGGATATTCAAGGTGGCGGCTAGGTTTTCTGCGGGTTTATTAAAAAATTCTTGCAATTCGGAGGTTAGCTGATCCTCGGAAAGCATTCGTTCTGGAATCCGCGTCACTACCGGAATGATGGAGATGGGTTCGGCTCCTGGGGGGCGTATGACGGTGCGGATGCCGCGCATGACCGATCGGATGCCATAGTGGTTTTCCATATTGTTTACAAACAGACATACCACTTGGTCGGCAAGCAGGGCGAGGGCGGCACCTCCCATTTCGGTGATGCCGGTACGGGCATCAATCAGCAAATAATCGGGATCGTATTTGTCGCGTATAATTTCCTTAACTTCCAAAAAAAAACCCACCCCCCACCGAGGTTCGCTATAAAACATGTCCTGCCAGTTTAATTGGGCGAGGCGCTTCCAATAACCCAGGTCCAGAGGGTTGCCTGCTGCAAGAAGTCGCACGGGGGCGAATCCTTGCCATTCAACCCGATCCTGTTCGGCAAACCGGGGTTGCACCATCAGTTCATAAAGCCTGTCCTCAGGGTTTTTTTCATGTTTGGCGAAGTCGTCCAACAGGTCCACCATTCCCCCGGGGATCTGTTCGCGTAAATTGAATTTAAAGGGGAGTCCCGGGGCTTCCAGATCCAAATCCATCAAAACAACTTTTTTTCCCTGTTGCGCCAAGTGTTTCGTCAGATGATACAAAGCCAGGGAGCGACCAACCCCCCCCTTGTAGGAATAAAAAACAATGGTGTGTAAAGTTGACATCCCATTATCCTGGTTGGAAAATCCGGCTGGTGCCTGCTTCAAAAAAACCAGCCAATCTGCTAATTTTTTTGAAAAAATTCGCCCTATCGGTTTTTCGTTTTTCACTTTTATTCTGTTGTTGCAGCGAAACACTTTCTTCCAGAAGTTTCAATATTTCAGTTTGCAGCTGCGGATCGGCCATTGCGGCTTTGGATCCTGCTAAAATGGAAAGAACCCTCAAAGCTGGATCGAATTGGCACTGGGGGAGAAATTCGGTGCGAACACGTCTGAGGGAATGGCGGATTCGATCTGGTGGGGCGTCGATTAGGAGTTGTCGTGCCGCTTCCCGGACCTGGGCCACTTGCTCCGGTCCAACAGTTTTTGCCGTAGTCTCTTTTATATGGGCAATGATCCCCCCCAGATCAGGCTTCACGATCTTTTCAGTCAGGGCGTTAAATCCGGGTTCGGCCAATAATCGAGCGGCATCCACATCCTGGATCATGGGACATTGTGTTTCGGTGTAGGGCGGACGCAGTAATTGTAACCCCCTTTCTGAACGGATAATCGCCCAGCCATCTGTTTTTGAAAGAGCCAATAGTTCGATCACGATAGGGTCTCCAGACGGATATTATATTTTTTCAATACTTCAATAACCTGGACGTAGGTTGCCAATTCAGGGGGAACTTCCTCCTGCAACTGAAAATTAATGGCTTCAAGTTGATCCTGGAGCCGGTTGTAAAACTCCGCATCAATGAGCACTCTTGTGATATGGGAACGCTCGAGTGGCTGGAGGAAAATGACCTCGACGAATTCATTCTTGGAACAGACCATTTTTGGCCAGTCTTCTTGGGGTGTTCCGTCAAGACGAAACCTGTGCTTGAAAGCCATGAGATGGTGGCGTTGGGTCTGACTTGAAATGGATTTTTTCAATGTTGGTAAGATCAATTGGTCATTACTGTCCAGGAACAGTTCTAGAGAGTCTCCTTCAAGGTAGGTTACAGGAGAATTTTGCAAAAAAACATCGTCAATGACAATGCTTACATTTCCATAATGGGTAGCCCCCAGGCTGCCGATGTTCAAGGCCCCATACAAAAATTCCTGGCCATTAACAAAATACCCTTCAAAAAGCATCCTCCTTTCATGCCAGGAATACGCCCACCCTATTTTTTCTTTGAGCCAATCCAAAGGATTTCCACTGCCTGCCTTATTCCTTGCCCAAGCGTGGACATTTTCCAGCTTACCGTTGACAAGAAGGTCGCCGAGAACACCCAGGTGCATGTTTTTGGTGACTTTTCCCGAATAAAGGATTTGTTGGCTCATTGTGCTCAGGGCCTCCGCCTGGAGGGATGTCCCTGCGCTCGCTTCCAAAAACTGGCGTTCCACATTGTTATCATTGTCTTTGGCCAAGGCAAAAAGATCCAGGAGGGGAGGTGGACTTGCATGAGAAACGGAGGTGGGCATGGCAGCGCAACTTTATGTTTGAAATTGTTTTGCCGTAATTTCAGTGAAATCATGAAGACTTATTTTTATATTATGGTGAGACTATTCCTACGACCGATAGACCTCCCGTCTGTGACCTATGGCAATGACGAAGACAACGACTCTTGCGTCGTCAACATCGCACAACAGGCGATAATCACCGACACGATAACGCCACCACCCGGTTTTATCACCTTTAAGGGCGGTCCCAAAACGGCGAGGATTTTCGCAACCGTCGATCCTCTCGGTGAGATAGTCCAGAATCCGTGTCCTTGCCACAGAATCGAGTTTTAATAGCTGTCTTTCGGCAACGTCGCCGATGTCAACTGTCCAGTGCAAGTTCTTTACGCAATTGGGTCAGAGGTTTTCTGGATCGGGTTGCCGCCAGCGCGTCTCTGGCCAGGGACAAATCTTTTTCATCTTCCAGCATCCGCAGAATGGCCTGGTATACCAAGTCGCTTTTGTTCATGTGCCGGGCTTCGGCCAAGGCTTCCAGTTGCAACTCTGTTTCAGCGTCCAGTTTTACGGCCAGCATGACGACACCTTGGTAGTTAGGAAAAAGCGACCTAAGGATGAGGATCCTATTCTTTATAGCCGGGTGTCAAGCAGAAATGGCAGGGGCGTTTATTTGTGACAGCCAATATAATATTTTTATCCCTTGGTTATTATAAATCAATTAAAATCATTCACAATCCATCTTGGGCAGTTTTTCTCCCATCCTTGTAAAAATACAGGTTTTTCCAATGGACGTTGCCGTCAACTCCACCGATTGACCCGGCCACGGTTCTATTTTTACAGTTTTTGTTCCTTCGCCTTGGAAAAACAACCGTACCACCGCCTGATCGGTTTTTTGTAAACCTGACCAGACGACCTCCGTTTTCCAAGGATCGGAAACTTTAAAATTCATCACCTGCCCTGTTTCGAGGAAGGAAGAATAAGCCAGCATTTCATCATAGATTTGTTGGGTATCGAGGATTTCTTCTTTGGCGAGAGGATCGTTGGCTCCCTGGGGGCCGACGTTGAAAACCTGCATGCCATCGATGCCGCGCAACCACAGATGCCGCAACACTTCCCGGTAGGTGGATCGGCGCATGGCGGGGGTTGGTTTTTTGGGATGGTCCACCACCCTGCGCGCCACCCACGGCAGGGAACCCACATGGGGGGCAAAGTGGTTGCGGTTGAAGGCGTCTTCGGAAACCTGGCGCAGCAGCAGATGGGTAAACAAACGGTCAACCTGGGCATCGTCCCAAAGCTTTTTTTGATCCCGAACTGTCAGAAAAAAAGTATCGACGCCATAGGCCAGGGGGGCGGAGTGGGTGAACAGGGTGGGGCCGGAAAGGGGATGGACGTTGTCTGACCATCCTTTGAGTGCATGCTCCGGGGTGGAGAGGGTGGCGACCCAATTGGTCACCGAAACGTCAGGAAAAATTTCCCTGGCGGGGGCGGCGACATAGGCGGAAAGCAATTGCAGCCAAAGTTGACGCCGATACATGGCAAACGATTTTTCATCTTGCAACGCTTTTTTGGGAAGCATGGCCCGGGTTTGGGGGGAGAGCAGGGCGGGACGATAGGCCGCTTGGCTGGGTTGGCCTTCATAATCCAACCACAAACCATCCACCTTGATACCGGAAGACTTGAAGGCTTTCAAAGTGGTGCGTAATTGTTCCGCCGCCATGGCCCAACCTTGGAAAATACCCATGGAAGGTTCAGGTTTGCTGCGCCAGGATTCGGGCACCTGCATGGATTCGGGATAATTGTGGCCCCAAACTTTGGGTTCCCCCGCCAGGGAATAGGGCCAGTTTCCCCCTCGTCCCTCCATGAGAATGACTGGCGAACCCGCTTCTGCAAGAATTTTGGCCGCCGGAATCATGGCCGCATTGATTTCAATATGTTGGGTCAGGCCGCGTGCCAACAGCATTTTAACCTGTTCCGGGGTGAGGGGGAGGTGTTCCGGTCCCAACCATGTCAGCAACGGCCAGCGTTTTCCCCGTTCATGTTGCAAGGGTGGAACTTGATTTTGCACCCAGTCGAGCCAGGCTTGAGCTGACGCCTCAATGGTGGCCTGTCCCCGGAGGGCACCCGCCTCCCCCGCCAGGGTTATCGGGATCGCCCCGAACCATAATCCCAAAATAATCCATGGGATCATGGAAAGGGGGGAAAAACGCTGGGGGAGGGGATGGGCCATGGTTTCAGACACGATGCCGCCGCTCCTTGACCCGTTGCCGGTTGGGATGGTCGATGGTGGCTCCTTGCAATCCCATGGCCATGATCACCATGAAAAACACAGCATTGGCAGGTATGTGAAAATTAAAATCGACCAGGGCATGCAAAGCCAGGGAGATGGTTGCCGCCAGTCCGGCCAGGAGCATTCCTCTGGCGAACGGGTCGCGACGGTTCATGAAAGCCTGTCCCATCACTCTCCATGCCTGTCCTATGGCCAAAGCCAGGAGGACATATCCCACCAATCCCTGTTCGGCGAGGATTTCCATGTGATCGTTGTGGGCATGGTCATAAAATTCTCCGGTCAGGTTGGCGTTGCGATACATGGGAAAAATAACGGCAAACGCCCCTGATCCCACCCCGACCAGGGGATAATCCCGTACCAATCTGGCGACGCTGACGGCAATTTCCCAGCGGTCCAATTGGTTCAGACTGGTGGCGATCACACGTTCCGCCAGGTGCCCCAATCCAAACCAGGCACCGGCGACGATGGACACCAAAAGCAAGGGGAGGATCAGGCGTTGTTCGCGGCTGGATTTGTGTTCCCTCTGGCTGGTCATGAAGCTGACGATGAAGAGGGCACCTAAAAGGGCACCGCTGCCACCACGGGAACGGGAAAGAAACAGGGCCAGAAACATGGTGACGAGCATGATGGAGATCATCCCCTTGCTGGTTCCCAACGATTGTAAAATTTTCTGGATTTTTTCTCCCAGGGTGGGGCGGTTGCGTGAGGACAGATGATCCAGCAACGCCACCAGCAGGCCAAAGCCAGTGGCGATGGTCATTTCCAAAAATCCGGCGAAATGGTTGCGATTGACGAAGGTGCCATGCAGTCCCAGATGCGACAGCATGTTTCCGGTCAAGATGCCCCATACCGCCTGAAAGGCCCCACAGCAAAACACAGTAATGGCCAGGAGTCGCAATCGGGGCCGGGAGACGGTGGTGGCCAGGGCGACCCAGAATACAGCCAGATAGGCCATCCCCCGTAACCAGGCATTGATGGTGAGATGGGGGTCCATGGAGATGGGACGCATGCCACCCGACAATCCGGCGAAGCGGACCACTTCCACCGCCGAAGGGGACAACAATCGCAACAATCCTGTTGGTAAGGGGATCAACTGGATCAGGGGGTAGAAGGTCCATAAGGCGGGTAGTGCAAACACCAGGGGATGCTGGACCAATACCCCTGTCAGGGGGCGTGGGTTGCGGAAGCGGTCCAAGGCCCAGAAAAACAGCAACATGAATATCCATATCTCCATCAAGCCCCAGGCCCAGGGCCGGTTGGAGCCTAAAGGGAGGGGGAGCCAAAACAGCAGTGCCAGGAGGCCATAGAAGGACCAACGGTCGGAAAAAGGATCCGCCACCGTGGCTTGGGGGTAGGTGTCGGTGCTTGGCATGATCATCGTCCCGCCCCCAGTTTTTTGTCCCACAACGCTTTGAAGTTGGGGTCTGCGGCGTAAAAAGGGCGAATCTGTGCCAAAAGTCCGTAGCGCATGGCCAGATCGATGGTGCTGTGGGGCATCAGGTGAAAGTTTTCTTTGACCAGGAGTAAAAATTTTCGGCGATCTTCCGCATTCATCCCCGGCCAGAGGCGGAAGCCCAAACGTAACGTTTGTTTGAGAACATGGGGATTATGGGGGTCAAAGCTGATGGCGTGCTGTAAGTCGGCCATGGCACCTTCATTCTTTTTGCCTTGGCGAATACGAATCTGGGCACGGTTGACCCAGAGCAGTCCCCAGGAGGGTCGCAGTTCTAAAGCTTCGCTATAGGCTGTTTCGGCTTCCCTGAGATGCCCCTTGGTTGCGTCGGACCCGTAGGGGAGGCTTTCGGCGCGACGATGGTGCAACCATCCATTCCACATGTGGTATTCCGCATTCCCCGGCACCAGAAGGCGGGCCGACAACAGCGAAGACAGGGCATCGGACCAGATGGGGTCGATTTCCTTCATGTTTTTGGATTGGGACGGGTCGTTTAACCGTTTGATCAAGTTGCGCGCCGGGTTGACCCAAAGATCGGCGACTAGGTGGAGACCCGACCATCCGGCCAAAAGCAGGCTTGAAATCATGACAGACGGCATCATCCATGAAATTTTCCTCATATTCTTACGTCTCCACGAGCGGAGTTGCTGGTTCCGCCTCGCCGTAATATCCGCCCTTGTGGCCATAGCCGTAGCCATAGCCGTAGCCATAGCCGTAGCCATAACCGCCACTGTAGTACATTAATTTTTTCATATCGACATGGTTCAATACGCAGCCCATCATGGGGACATGGGATTGGTAGAGTTGTTTCAGGGCGGCGAGGGCCATTTCAAGGGTGGTTTTGGAGGAATGCACGACCAGGATGCCTCCATCGGCGCGCGCTCCAAGAATCTGGGAATCGGTGACCATCAGGGTTGGGGGGGCGTCGATGATGATACGATCATAATCCTGTCTGAGTAAGTTGAGCATGTCCATCCAGCGTTGCGAGGCAAGAATTTCACTGGGGAATGGCGGGATGGGGCCTGCCAGGAGCACATGCAAACCATGGATGGATTGAATGATTTCCTTGCGGATATGATCCCGGTCCAGGACAAAGGCGTTTTGATTGCCCATCCCGGTTCCCGATGCGGTGGGCAAAGAGAAGGCTTGTCCTGGGTTGGTGTGTTGCGACAGGAGTCCGGTGACCCCCTGGGTAGTTTGTCCTGTGAATACTTTGTGCAAACGTGGACGGCGCAGATCCGCCTCCAAAAGCAGAACCCGATCCCCCGCCTGGAAAAAGGCCTGGGCCAGATTGACCGACACCGTTGTTTTTCCTTCTGCCGGCACCGCCGAGGTGACCATGATGATTTGGTTGGTTCTGTCAATATCGGCAAAAAGGATACCGGTACGAATGCCACGCACCGCTTCGGCATAGGTGGATTTGGGTTGCTCGGCCAGCATTTCTTCCGGGGCGACGTTATCTTTTTTGCTCAGGCGCAATAGGGGGAGAATGGCAAACATGGGCAGCCCGGACGCCATTTCCAGTTGTTCCGGGGTTTTGATGCTGCGATCCATGTATTCCAGTATGAACGCCAATAAAATTCCGATGGCTAGGCCAACAAAACCTGCCAGCATCATGGTTCGGCCCTTGTTGGGTTTGAAGCTGGATTGGGGGGGGCGGGCCGAATCGACGATCCGGGCATTGGCCCCTTCCATCCCTTCAATGACGCCGGCTTCCTTGAAACGTTTGAGAAAAAGGTCATAAAGTTGGCGGTTGGCTTCGGTTTCACGCTCCAGTTTGCCGAGTTTGAACGCCTTTTGCTGGTATTCCTGGACCGCCTGTTTTTGTTTGTCCAACTGCATGCCCAATTGTTTTTCTTGGGCATCGACCACATTGTATTCCTGGCTCATTTTTTCAATGGAGCGTTTGACTTCATCGGTAATCTTTGCGGTGATGGTCGCCAGTTCATTTTGGGCGCGTATCATTTTTGGATGTTTGGGACCGTAACGCTCGGCATATTCACTGACTTTCAATTCCGCCTTGTGTTTTTCATCCTTCAGGCTGACCAGCAACGGGCTGTCATCCACGGGCATATCGGTCAGATTGTCGCCAAATTCTTTCAACATTTCTTGCAACTTGACGTGTCGGGCTTTGGTTTCGCTCTTTTTGGTCTGGACGCGGACCCACTGCACGTTGACGGCATCCAACTGTTGGGATACCACATTTTCCTTGGCCTCGGACCCCACCAGTCCGGTTTCTTCCCGATAGCTTTGCAGATTTTTTTCCGATTCCTCCAACGTCGTCCGCAAACCTTCCATCCGTTTCATCAACCAGTTGGCGGCATGCTGGGTGACTTGCAGTTTGGCTTCGAGTTGCTGATCGATGTAGGTCTGCGCCACGGCGTTGGCACCACGGGCTGCCAGTTCAGGGTCTTCAGCCACAAAGCTGATGATGACCAACTGACTGTTGGGCACCAGTGCTACGGTGATCCGGCCTGTCACCGCAGACACAAGATTGTCAAATCGGGAGGCTTCGACCGAGTTTTCTTCTTCGGGTTTGGGTTCGGTTTTGGCTTCAGGGGGTAAAAAGTCACGCAATCCCTTGGGCAACCAATCGTCCCCGGTCCATCCTTTGCGTTTGGGTTTTTTTTTGGGATTGAATTCCGGGGCCAGATCCAGACGTTCCCGGCGAATGACTTCTTCGACCAGGTGGCGACTTTTGATCAATTCCAACTGGGTTTGCATGTATTCCTTGCCCCCCATGTCGGTACCCAGAAGATCACCCAGGGACAGGGATACCATTTTGGTTGCCTGCTTTTCGATGAGTAGCGATGTGGCGGAGAGGTATTGCGGTACCAGGGATGAAACGTGGACGGCTGTGGGCATGAGCACAAGGATGATTACGGCCAATATTTGCCACTTGCGCTTGCGCACAATCATCCAATATTGGCGCAAAGGGACAACCTGGTCCCGATCCTCGTCGGATTGACCCGGGAGTACACGGCGTGCCCCGCGTGTCGGTTCCACTCCCGGTATCGGGAGGGCATCAGTCATGTCTGCCAAGGCTTCCATGATGTACGATTACCAAAAGCTTTCCTGTACGGTGACAATATCTCCGGGATAGATTCTGTCATCCATGCCGATGGGCTTTTCTTTGTAGAGCGGATCGTTGCCACGAATGACGACGATACGATCCCGATCGGCCCTTTCTTTGAACCCTCCCGCCAAAACTACAGCTTTGCGCACGGTCAATCCGGGTTTGAAGGGATAGCCACCCGCTTTATCCACTTCACCGTTGACGAAATAAATTCTGTGCTCAACAATGGAAACAAAAACAACCGGTTTTAAAAGATAGCCATCCAATAATTTGGTTTTTAGTAATTCTTCCAGCTCTTTGACGGTCAATCCGGCCACATGGATTTCGCCAAGGAATGAAAAAGAAAATTTTCCATTGAGCGATATTTTGGATTGCAGCGTCAGATCGGGTTCATCGTTCACCGTGACCTGGATGACATCGCCCGCTCCCAGGCGATAATCGCTTTCAGCCATGTTTTCCGGGCCTGCCATGACACCCAAACGGACAAAGCACCACAATAGCGTCAGTTTGAGTAACGCCAGCAATGTCAGACGCAAACCCGTTCGTATCGCCCCTTTAACGGTGCATAGTGCGGCGACCATGGAGGTCAATCATAGGGATCCAGTCAATGCGATCATCAACAGATCGCTGTCATAATCGGCCTGGGCCTCGGTGGATCTTTTCATGCTGCGGCCCAGACGCCCGGTAACGAAGAACCATTTCGGCAGTTTGTAATCCAGGCCAACTCCAGCCGACCACAAGTCTTCGTTCTTGGGTCCGGCATAGTCTGAATTATTGAATCCCAAATCTCCCTTGAGTTTGATTTTTGGCCGTATATCGTGGCTGGCATCCAGCTTTAAATCGGTGGCAATGAAATGTTCCGAACCGGTTTCTCCTTCATCGAATCCTCGGCTTGCCAGGAGGTGAAGACGGGAGCGGGTCAACGGTTGCCAGGTAATATCGCTTGAGAAGGTCAATCCATTGCCATCGGGTTGGTCTTCGGCGTCCATTTCCTTGTGCATGGCTCCAATCTTGATTCCCCCTTCGGTTTTTGCGGTGGCGGTCCAGGTGACGCCGGCAAGGATGCGGCTTTCCAGACTGTCCTTGCTGGGGTCGGAATCGTAGGTGATGTCTTTCAGGCCGGTTTCCACCGACAATTTGGTCTTTGGTGCCAAGGCATACATGAGGGTGATGTTGGCGTCGTCCCAGAAATGGTCCTGGATGGATTTGTCATTGTTTTGGGATTCTTCGTAGCTCCGTTTCAGGTCAAGCACGGTTCTGAATCGACCAAAGGTGAATTGTGTCGATGCCGACAGGGTGTTATCAAACCATTCGTTGGGTCCGGTGGCGGAGTTGACTGCCCCGGTTCCTGGGGCACCACGTTCGTCGTGCTTGTCTTTGAACTGGTATTCAAGACTTAAGACCGTTTTGCGGTTGGGTGACCATTCCGCGCCTGCCGAAAGGGTATGGTCGGTGCGATCTTCCAGGTTGTGGTTCAGATAGTTTTGATGTTTGCCATTCCAGGTCACATGGTAGGTGTCTTTGTGCCAGTGGGTGACCAGGGATATTTCCGGTTCGATGCCTGCGATGAAATCGCCGGTGGGATTATCCTGGGATTTATAGATATTATCTTCCCATGTACTGGAGATGGTCATTTTTGGTTTGGTTCTGAAAATGCCCACGGGGATACCACGCGGTTCATCCGCCGCTCCCCCCTGTTGCGCGGGACCGAGCATCAATGGCAGCAACAAGGCCACCCTTTTGGACAAAACTTTTACGATGCCAGACTTAACCATGGTGTTTCCAGAAGTTGATGGAGACCCGGCAATAGGCGGTATACAACACCAGCAAACCCACGAACAGATAGACTTCGGCCACTCCCAGGCGATCCAGTCCCAGGCCGGTCAGGGCGAACAGCACCGTGGCCAGCATCAGAATGGCCGTGACGGTCCCGTCGCTGAAGTTTAATTGACGTAACAGGTGGTGGGCATGCTGGCGGTCGGCTGAAAACGGTGATTTTTTATTCAGGATACGGCGGAGGAATGAGCTGAACATTTCGATCAGGGGCACGGCGACCAGCCATAGGGCAACCACGGGTTTGAAGGCGGGGGTATCGCCCTGGGTGAGGGACATGGCGAACCAGGCCAGAGTTGTTCCCATGAACAGGCTGCCGGCATCGCCCATGAAGACCCAGGCTCTGGGTTGCAACAGGCGGGAATTGACGAGGAAGAAGGGGAGTACGACAGTCGAAAAGAGTCCCAATATATAGGCTTCTTCCAGACGGTTGGCCGACCAGGCCAGGATCATCATGATGGTGGTGGAAACGAGGGTGGTTCCCGCCGCCAATCCATCGACGCCGTCGGCCATGTTAAGGGCGTTGATGACACCGATGAAGCAGATGATGGAGAAGGGGACGGCCATCCAGTCCAAAGGCAGTTCACCCAGGCCGACCAGGTTGCCAAGGTCATGCACGACGATGCCGCCGTCCACCGCCATGAGCAATCCCATGGCCAGTTCCGCACCGAAGCGATAGCGAACGCGAAGTTTTTTGGCGTCATCCCAAACCCCGATGATGACCACCAGAAAGGTGATCAGGAAAAACCGTGACAGGTGGTCCATGGGTTTTTCGAGGAGGAATGCCGCAGGCCAGAAAGCCAGAAACATGGCCATGCCTCCCACCATGGGTGTGGGTTGCGCGTGTTGTTTGCGTCCACCTGGTTTGTCCAGGAGTCCCCAGGATGGGGCATGGCGGCGGAGCAGCCACAACCAGGCCCAGGTCGAGACAAAAGCGAGCAGCAGAGGAATTGTGGGAAGAGGGATGGAATTCATAGGCGGCCATCATCCTTGCAAGAGCGGTTGTGCAGCCATGATCCTGGGAAGCGGTTATCCAGAGTTTTATGGGATCTGGGACGCGCCCTTGGCTTCTAAGCAATAATCGGGCCTGAATAACAGTGCGCACACAACCTGGAAGGTTATCGCAATCCAGGCTGGCATGGTGACACCATGGGCAACAGGGGCAGCGAGGCGGCCTGTTTCAACTTGCTTGCCTGCTACAGTAGCATGGCTTACGATATGTCAACCTTTGACATTCGAGGATTACACCATGGCGACAAATGTCCATCTCACGCCGGAACTTGAGAATTTTGCCCGCGCATGCGTTGACAGCGGGCAGTACAACAGCGTCAGCGAGGTTGTCCGCAGTGCCTTGAGGATACTGCAAGAAAGGGAGCAGCGCCGTATACGCTTCAACGCCATGTTGGATGCCGTCCGCCTTGAAGCGGAACGGGAGGGTGTGTACGAAGCCGCCGACGTGCTTGCGGAAATGGATAGGATCATTGAGCAGTCCCCTCAATGAAACCAGCTCAATTATCTCCTCAAGCGCGCCGGGACGTGTTGGATGCTACACGATGGATCATGGGCGATAATCCAAGTGTAGTTCGTGCCTTCCATGCCGCCATCGACAAGGCGACCATCCTGCTTGGAGAGCATCCACGCGCCGGGCGGGAACGTCTTGAATTGATCCCTGCTCCTGCGCGTTTCCTGTCCCTGACCGGTTTTCCATACATCCTGATCTACGACTCCACTCCCACACCACCCTTGATACTTCGGGTTTTGCACGGAGCGCGGGATTTGCCGGAACTGCTGGATGATCTGTAAAATATTTACCGGGCCGTCGCCAGTGACTTTTGCAATGCCTCCGTAACCGTTCCGTCCCCCCTCTTCCTCGGAAGTTGACAAGGCGTGTTATTTATTTTCTCTTGCATGTTTCCATGGATATGAAAGAGGATGGCTCTTGCCGTGAGTTCACCATTCACCTCTATCTGAGGCATTCATGTTCGAACCTGCAACCGCCGATTTGATGGTTGGTCATTTGTCCACTTGGTTTTCCACCGTGGGTACCTGTTTTTTGGTTATTTTCCTTGCCGAACTGGGAGACAAGACGCAGTTGGTCTGCATGACTTTGGCGGCGCGTTTTCGTGGGTTACCGGTTTTTTTCGGGGCCATGACCGCCTTTGGAATATTAAATGTGTTGGCGGTTGTTTTTGGTGCGGCGTTGACTCAATGGATTCCGGAGAAATTTTTGGTTGTTGGGGTTGCTGTTTTGTTTGCCGTTTTTGGTATTCAGGCATTGCGGGCCTCTGGGGCCGGGGGGGATGCGGGTGATCAACCGGACGCTGCCAGGGGGGGGCATGGGATTTTCGTGACGGCGTTTTTGATGATCTTTTTGGCTGAATTGGGTGACAAGACCCAGATTGCCGCTGCCGGGTTGGCGGTGACGGCACCGCCGGTACCGGTCTGGATTGGTGCCACCTTGGGGGAGGCTCTTTCTGCGGCCTTGGCCATCGTGGCGGGCCAAAAATTATTGCATCGGATCCCTATTAAAACGGTGCATAAGGTGAGTGGCGTGTTTTTTTTATTGTTGGCTGGTTTGGCTTTGACGCGTCTGCTTTAAATGTAAATAAAAACTAGAGCTTTACAAAAGAATATTGCGGGGGTCCGGTGGGGATCATCCCCGCTTTTTACTTTGATTTTTATCCGCAGGGCATAATGTCTACCGATCATGATTTCATCTATTCAATATTTATGTTACAAAAAGCTTTATTGTCTATAGGGGTTTGGGGGCGAGAGCACCCAGGGTTTTGGTTTTTGCCCGAAGGGCATGATGTTTGTGGTGGTGCCAGAGGGGAGATTTGCCTGTCGTCTTGATGGGGTCTTGTGGTACGTTTATGCCAGTTGTAATCCTGGAAGGAGAATTGCCCGTGAGCACAGTCATTGCGTTCGACACGTTGGCGTATGCCAAGAGACTTAGGGCCGCAGGTGTTCCCGAATCCCAAGCGGAAGTTCATGCGGAAGCCATGGCCGAACTGATTGAAGAGCGACTGGCGACAAAACGAGATTTGAAAGAATTGGAAATTCGGCTTACGCACAATCTTACCATGCGCCTCGGTGGCATGATGGCCGCGTCGGTGGCTGCCGTGGCGGCACTGGTGAAGTTGCTTTGATATGGCGTTGTGGAGAGGCTGTTCACTGCCATGCGCTTCCCCAAAGTTTTGGTTTTTGCCCGCAGGGCATCATGTTTACGTATCGGAAAAGCAAAGTTTGGCTAAAATTTTTGCGGGGGACCGGGGGGGATCATCCCCCCCGGTGGGGGTTTGGGGGCAAAGCCCCCAAGGTTCTTCTTTTGACTTTGATTTTGACTTTGACTTTGATTTTGATTTTATTGCCCCCCAAGGGGGGTCTAGGGGCGCAGCCCCAGGGTTTTGATTTTGTTTTTTTGCCCGAAGGGCATGATGTTCTGGATAGTTCTACTT
>JACSDG010000187.1 GCA_015660855.1 Magnetococcales bacterium | reverse complement strand
GGATTGACACCTTTCAGTCAATTTGAATATTGGAACCTCTCGGACACACCCCCCGGACCCCCGCAAAAATTTTTGCCAAACTTTGTTTTTCCGATACATGGACATTGTTTGGGACCGAATCGCATGCAAAATCAGTAATGGCATTTTCCTCGTTTGTTCTGCAACAGGGTTCGCACCCGTTCGGATACCGGGATAAAAGGTTCCACCCTTTCCCTGGCCATTTCTTGCAACTCACCGTCGGGTCGCCACAATCTTCCATCGGGCCGACTGCGCCAGCGGGCATGCAACCAGTTGTATTGCTCGGCAAAGTCGTGAATCCAACCCGAAAAAACCCGGTTAAGGCGTGCGGTGGCTTCTTCCAAAGGGTTGGCATGTCCCTTGACATCCTCCAGGGGAAGGGGAGGGAGGTAGTGGATGTGGTTAATCCCAGGGGCGTCCCGCAAGACCACTACCGACAACAGGGGTACCCCCAGTTGTAACGCCAGACGGGAGGGACCGGGCGGGCACATGGCGGGTAATCCCAAAAATGGCGCAGCAACGCCCCCCTGGCGAAAATTGATGTCGGTCATTACCACCAAAATTTTACCCCGCCGGAGGGCACGAACGGCCCCACGCACATCGTCACGGGAAATCCACTCAACGTTGTAAACTGATCGGTGTTCCTGAATAAATTTTTCACTCAAAGGATTGTTGGTGGGGCGGTACAGGCAGGCCGCCGGCAAACCCAACACATGCGCCCCATGAAACAAGCCCGATTCCCATCCTCCCAGATGCACACTGGCCAGCAATACCCCCCGACCAAGCTGAAAGGCGTCGATAAGATGATGTTCGTCACTGGAATGGGATATTTGAATCCCCCCAGGTTGCAGACCTTCCACATAGCTTGTAAAAATATTGCGAAAGGCAAGAAGCCCCAAACACTCCCGTTCCTCCTGGGACAGATTGTCGCCGTAGATCAAACGCAGGTTGGTTTGGCACCAGGCCCACTCCCGCCGTAGAACCAAACTGCCTAGCCTTCCCAATTTCATGGCCCGGCGACAGGTTTCCCCAGACTGTGGACAATTTAACCAGAAGGACAACCCCTGCAAAAGCCACCATTCAACGCGATGGGAAAATTTAACGGTTGTGGTTTCGATGGTTTTCAACTTTTTTCCATCCCCCTGAACAGTACGCCCTGCGGGCAAAAACTCGAAACTAAAACTTTGGTTGTCTGATGCCTCCAAACTTCCGCCGGGGGGGATGCCCCCCCCCCCGGACCCCTACAATAATTTTAACCGGAATCTGTGTTTGCAATACGTAAAATCATAAAAACGGTTGGTCCAAACCGATCACCGGGTGAAAGGCCCGATGGATAAAGTGCAGGATAGCGATGAGTTCCTCGTCAGACAACACCGACTTCCACGCCGGCATGGAAGTGCCAGGGAGACCTTCCTGCAAAGTTTTCAACAAGGAAATCGCCGTTTGCCCCGCCATGAAGCCACTATCAGTCAGGTTACGTGGGTGCGGTTCGAGAAACTGACCGATCCAATTTTGACCCGTACCATCAGCCCCGTGACAAAAGGCACAATTTTTTTGAAACAGAGCCTCCCCCTGTCGTTGTTGTGGGGTCAGGTCGGAGATGACCGGGGGGATGTCGTGTCGGGCATATACAGAGGCCCTGCTGACGGCATCCAGAGTTCCCACCGTGGCGGGATCGTGACCGTTGCGGGGAAAAGAAACCGGACGCGCATCCCAAATCGGCCCCTCATCCACCACTCTTCCCCAGTCATGACAGGAAATACAGGTTTCGAGAAACAATTTTTTCCCCGCACGCTGTTGGCTGGTCAACAGTTCATCGGGCGTGTCCAAGGCCAGTTCCCCCGAAGCAAAAGGGAAGGCCACAGCATAGCGATCATGCTGGTCCCACCCGTTTTCCGGGGTGTGATAACGGGTGTTGGTGGCGCGACGGATCATGAATTCCCACCGGACAAAATCGGCCACCGCCCCAATCTCGTCATCGTCAAGGACAGTTTGAAACCCCATCATGGCACTCCCCGGCACCCCGGAAACAATGGCTTTGAGCATCCGTTCTCGGGGAAGATCGCGAGGCGAAGTCGTGCTGAAGTTGCGTGGTTTGGGAGAAAGATAACTGGTGGCCAGGGTTCGCGCATCACCCGAATAGCCATGACAGAAATAACAGCGGAAATTATAAATTTTTCGTCCCAGTTCATGGCGTTGGCTATCCCAATCCCCTTCTGCCGGATGGGGGGGGGATTGCGACAAAACCGACGCCGCCGGCCAAAGCAGCACGACGATCAACACCATGAACCAGGAGGCAACTCGCAATTCCGAAGAAGGATGACTGAATACATTTGTTTTCATTGGCCGTGCTCCCGGGAATGTTCGGGATGATGTGTGGAGGTCGGTGCCTCATGACCCTCCATCCCATGCAATTTATCGACGTGACCCGGTTGAATGAAGGTTTGGAATACATATTCACTGACGTTGGCAATTTCCTGGGGGGTGATCACTTTATTCCAGGCGGGCATTTCGGTGCGCATCTCACCCTGGGCGACCGCCTCGAACAGGTGGGGCCGGTTGTACTTGTGCTGCGAAGCGGAATGGCGAAAATTGCGCGGTTTTGGGTCGATAAAATCGGAGCGGGGACCACGTCCGTCACCGTCTTTGCCGTGGCAGACGGCGCAGTTGGCCTGATAAAAACGTTTTCCCCACTCCGGATTACCTTGCAAACCCTGGGGCATAGGTTCCGACATGGCCGCCGGATCCATGGCTTGTTCATGGTTGTGTGCTCCGTGTTGACCGTCTTTATGCCCGTCTTTGTCTTTCGACTTTTCAACCATCGCATCCCCATCCTTGAACATGATCGCTTCACGGATATACTTCACCACCGCATGGATTTGGGCTTCGGACAGACGACCGTTCCATGGGGGCATGGCGGTTTCGGGGCGACCATACCGCACCGAAAACACCATCCGGTCGTAGGTCAGTTCCTTTCGCGCAGCCGCAGTGGTGAAGTTGCGGGGTGGGGGGGTGAGGCCACTTTGGGCCCAAACGGCGGTTTCTCCGTTATCCCCGTGACACACCGAACAATTCTCTGCATACAATTTACGTCCAAGGCTGGCTGCCGGTGAATGCTCCGCAGGCATCAGGCGATCCTGGACATAATCCACCACCGCTTCGATCTGCGTGGCATCCAGGATGCGGCCCCATCCCGGCATCGCTGTTCCGGGTCGCCCCTCGCGCACCGACTGAATCATGCGCTCCCGCGTCAGGTCCACCAATCCCGTGGGATTGGAAAAAATGCGTGGCGGCGGAATCATACCGGCCGTATTGGCCGGACTTCCTTCCCCTTTGCGTCCGTGGCACGAAGCGCAATATTTTTGGTACAGTTCATGCGGCGAGACTTCCCTTCCTTGCTGCGGATGATTCGGGCCGTGTTCTGCGGCATGGACCAATACCCCGAACATGGAGACCATGGTCGCAATCATAACCAGGAATTGTAGCATCGGACGCCGTCTCCTGAAGGTTATCCCTTGATTGACCCTTGATTTGGGTGCGAAGCTTCCAGAAAAAAATGATCCTGTGACTCTCGGATCCGTGACTATATCATACAAAGCAAATAAAGTTCACGTGTCGGAAGGACAAAGTTTGCCATGGAAAAAACTGTTGCGGGGGGGATCATCTCCCTCCGGTGGGCTTTGGGGCGAGAGCACCCAACCCCCCCTAGGCAATGAAGCTTTTTGTTTAAACAAAAATAAAGTCAGAACCCTGGGGGCAATCCCCCAGACCCCTTTTTTCTTTCAATAATTTTAGTCACGATGAGTTGGTTTTCCGAGGGGGTAAACAAATTATCGAATGTCAACACGCTCTAGGGTTCTCATATCCCGGGCCCTTTTTTTGTCGGTGATGAACGAATCGGAGGTTGTCCATGTATAAAATGGTCTCTTTGCGTACCCTGTTTGCTTGCTTTGCCACGCTGTGGTTGTTGTCAGGTTGTGTCACAACTTCCAAGGAAACTGCGGAGTTGGCAGATATTGTGTTTCCTGCCGCGCCCGATCCGGCCCGATTTATCTTTGAAAGAACCATCGTCAGCAGTGCCGATACCACTCCCCAGGAAGATTCCGCCTCTATGGGAATCAAAAGTCTTCTGTCCGGCGAAACCGATGTCTCCGGAAAAGGTTTCGGCAAACCTTACGGCATCGCCGTTTACAAAGGGGTCGTCTTCGTTTCCGATACCATTCACCGTTCCATCATGCGTTTTGATCCGGGCCGTGGGCAGTTTACCGAAATCGGGCGGGATGACCCGGGGGCCCTTGCCAAGCCCATGGGGATCGATATCGATGCCAAGGGCAATCTTTATGTCATGGACGCAACCAAAAAACGGGTCATGATCTATGGCCCGGACGGTAAATTTATCCGTGCTGTCGGAAATAACGACGATTTTGACCGTCCTTCCGCTGTGGCGGTCAATCCCGAAGGGACCAGAATTTTCACCGTCGATACCGGTTCGGCCCGTGGCAAACCGGAATTTCATCGCATTCGCGTTTTTGATCCCGTCAAAGGAAATCATTTGTTCGACATTGGTCATCGCGGTGATGCCGATGGAGAATTCAACCTGCTGCGTGATGCTACCGTTGGCAAGGATGGTCTCCTCTACGTTGTCGATGGCGGTAATTTCCGTATCCAGGTCTTTAACCAGGATGGGGTTTTTCAACGTAAATTCGGCGAGGTCGGGCGACACCTCGGCCAATTTGCCCGTCCCAAAGGCATATCCACCGACGCCGAAAGCAATCTCTACATTTCCGATGCTTCCCATGGCAATTTTCAAATCTTCAACAAGGAGGGGCAACTTCTCCTTTTTGTCGGTGATCGTGGCCCAGCGACCGAACGTGCTAAATATCTCCTTCCGGCCATGATCAAGGTGGATGAAGATGGGCGGGTTTACATGATTGATCAGGGTTATCGTAAGCTGGATATTTTCCGTCCCGTCTCTTTGGACGCCAAAGCGGGTTTTCTGGGCAAAGCTTACGAGGCTTTGAAAAATATGAAACCCCAAAAAGATGCCAAGGGTGCGGACAAGACCAAAAAGACGGCAGCTGCCAAGGATGTTGCCCCTGCTGGTCAAGCCGATGAGGATGACGAGCGTCCAGTCGATGTCCCCTCCGCCAAGCCGACGGATGCGGCCAAGCCGGCGGATGCTGCCAAGCCGGCGGATGCTGCCAAGCCGGCGGATGCTGCCAAGCCGGCGGATGCTGCCAAGCCGGCGGATGCCGCAAAACCCGAGAAGACCCCCAAATCTTCACAGGAAGACATGCAACTCAAAAAGGACCCCAAGCTTAAAAGGCTCGGCGGTGGGTGATTTTTAAGTAGCGGGGAACGGTAATTATTGTCTTCATCTTGCAGGATTTCAACCTTCCGATTCCCCCCAAAGGGGGGCGGGAGGTTGAAATTTGCCCATTCAGACCCCGTCATTCCCGCGAAAGCGGGAATCTAGGATTTGCGGGACTTCCCTGGATCCCCGCTTTCGCGGGGATGACGTTTGTCAAAGGGGGGGGTGAACGGTTACGATGACAATTTCATCCCGGGTGTTTTTGATCTTGAGATCGACACGGTTGAATTTGTCGTTGCGGGCTTCCCGATTGCTTTCGCTCTCCAATATTTCAACGATGCGCACATCCTCGCGGAGAAGTTCGGAGAGGAACCCTTCCAGGATTTCAAAATGGGCCTTGCTGCGCAGTAGGCGTTTCAAGGCCCAGTCAAAGCTGATTAACCGCCGTTGTTTCACTTTTGTCAGTCCTCCTTGAAACCCGATCAACCTTCAACCTTAAAAATTGCGCATTCGTCAAGGGTCCATGATAGTCTTTTTGCCATGTTAAACAAGTCGAAATCCTGGCTGAACACCTTTCGAGCGGCATGCCGATCCCATTTTTATGGGAGGGGACACCCATTTTTTTCCACCGATGATATTGCTCTCACGGCCATCTATCAGCGTATCAGCGATTCCGGTACCCCCTGTCCGCTGATGCCCGTTCTGAAACAAAGATGGAGGTTTGTTATTGTTAAACATTAAAAAATTGTTTATTCAATAAGTTTGTCCCCCATTAATGTACAACGGACAATCTTTAATTTTTATTGTTTGATTTTAATCAAATATTGCTTGAATGTCCCAATAAGATTAATGTATGGTAACACGATAGTATAGAAAAGGTGATGGGGGGCCGTTGGGTGTTGCTGGTATTGTTCGGTTACGCCGGTGGATTGAGTGTTTTTAATGTGTAGAATCATGGCGGTGTTGTTGATGTATCGGAAAAACGATATTTGGCAAGAGTTATTGCGGGGGGCGGAAATGTCGAGATTTTGCTTTCTGCCCGAAGGGCGGCGTGTTCTGGCGAAGTATCATCTGCGGGATGGCATGGGGTGGAGTAGAATATGACCATTGACAAGAGCGAAGATATTCTCGGCAAGCTTGACGTTATCATGTCTCGGTTAGACGCCTGCGAATCCAGATTTTCCGGTCTGGGCGGGTGTTGTTCCTCCCTCAACGAGCGATTCAATACACTCATCGGTATCAAGGATGTGGAATATCTGGAGTTTATGGAGCGTCTGGCTCTCAGTGGCAAAAAACTGGAACAATTGGAAAATGAACTTGAACGGTCCAGGTCGATTACCTCTGCCCTGACCAGTTGCAACCAAGCCTTGGCCTATGCGGATACGGAAGAAAAGTTTTTGTCTCAGGTGTGCGACTTTATCGTCAAAAGCGGTGGTTTTTGTATGGTGTGGATCGGTTATGCATTGGACGACGAACGCAAAACCATTCAAGCCATGGCCTCCAGTGGGTTTGACAGGAGTTATGTTGAAAAATTAGATTTAACGTGGGACGATTCCCCTCAGGGTCAAGGTCCAACGGGTCGGTCCATACGCAATAAAAAGCCGGAGCTTTCACGCAACATCACCACCGACGAAAATTTTGCTCCGTGGCGTTCGGAGGCTGTCAAGCGGGGATATGCGTCATCTCTGTCCCTACCCTTGATTCTCGCCAATGACGTGGTTTTGGGAGCACTGAATCTGTATTCCAGGGAGATTGATTATTTTTCGGATGATGAAATACATATTCTTTTTACCATGGCGCGTGACATAGCTTTTGGTATTCAATCCCAGCGAGATCTGAAAAAAAGTCGTGAGTCGGCCGTTAAAAATCAACGGGACTATAAATCCAGGATCGCCATTTCAGCCTTGCTTGAAACCTCATTGCAGGCCATTTCGTTACGGCAGCAGCTCGAAGCGGCCATGGATCTTATCATTTCGGTCCCCTGGCTCACCATTGAACCCAAAGGGAGTATTTTTCTGGCGGATGAGGTCAACAAAAAATTAGACCTTACGGTGCAAAGGAATCTGTCACCACCCTTATTGGGATTGTGTAAACGGATAGATTATGGTTATTGCCTGTGCGGTCGGGCCGCCAAAGAGAGAAAGGTCATCTTCGCCTCTTGTTTGGATCACAATCACGATGTCACCTTCGATGGCATCAAGCCGCATGGCCATTTTTGTATTCCCATTGAATCTCTCGGAAAATTATTGGGTGTTTTGAATCTTTACGTTGCCCATGGGCACGAACGGGATGACGACGAGCAATATTTTCTTGTCACTTTTGCCAATACTCTGGCGGGGATCATTGAGCGTAAAAGGGCTGAGGAGAAAATCAGCTTGATGGCGCGTACCGATTCATTGACGCAGTTACCCAACAGGGCTTCGATTTTGGAAAGGCTCAATCATGATATTTTGCGTGCCAAACGTCAGAATGAGGTTCTTGCGGTCATGTTCATTGATTTGGATGGTTTTAAAAAAGTCAATGATAATCATGGACATCAGATTGGTGATGAGTTGTTGGTACAGGTTGGGAGAAGGATCGGTCAATGTTTGCGTGAAAGCGATGTTGTTGGAAGGCTGGGCGGTGACGAGTTTTGTCTGATTTTGCCTAATATTGACATCCAAGATAGTTCGATCAAGGTTGCAGCCAAAATCATTCAGTCGGTCAATCAGCCCTATTCCATTAAAGGGACCGTGGTGCATGTCGGGGCAAGCGTTGGCATCAGCCTTTATCCCGAGCATGGGGCCGATTCCGAGACTTTGTTGCGGAAGTCGGATTTGTCCCTTTATGCCGTCAAACAATGCGGTCGCAACCATTGCCAAGTCTATAAACCTGAATTTGAGGAAATCTTGCTATAGGATTAATGGGAGCTTTTTTGTTCCAGGTCAAAACCCTGGGGAAAGAATTCCCTAGGGCGTGTTGACATTCAATAAAATCATTAAAAGAAAAAAGGGGTCTGGGGGATTGCCCCCAGGGTTTTGCTTTTGAATTTGTTTTTGACTTTAAATAAAAAGCTTCATTACTTCGCCTTTGACTTTGTTCTTGACTTTAAATAAAAATCTTTAGTCTTTGATTCTGGCTTTAAATCAAAAACCTAAAGCTGTAAATATTTTCGTTTAAATTCAAAAGCAAAGTCAAAGGCGAAGAATGAAGCTTTTTATTTAAAGTCAAAAACAAAGTCAAAACCCTGGGGGCAATCCCCCAGACCCCTTTTTTCTTTCAATAATT